>JAGHBX010000246.1 GCA_021160785.1 Planctomycetota bacterium
ATCTAAAATATACAATCTACAATTCCAATACTCCCATTTTTTTTTGCCTTGAGAAACCCCCTCCGGTAGGCTACAATACCCTGATAGCACGGCTCGGCCTATGAACCCGTACACCCCAAAAAGGAGATTGCTCATGAAAGCATACACAATTGCATGGCGCAGCGTACTCATCACTCTTGCTCTATGCACGATCACCGCCGCCTCTGTCATCGCAGACACCGTGCCAAAGGTCCAAATCGATAAAGCAACCATACTCATCAGCGCCGACAAACAGCCAATCCTGCGATATCGCTACGGCGACGTCCGCTTCAAGCCTTACGTCAAGGAGCTCTCCACGCCGGCCGGCGTCAACATCCTGCTCGATTCACCACCCGGCCACGTGCATCATCACGGCCTTATGTTCGCAGTCGGCATCGACGGAATCGATTTCTGGGGCGAATCCGAAGGCTGCGGCTACCAGAAACATGTTTCCCTGCAGCCGCCTCGAACGGTTAAGAACAATCTGACTGAAGCCGTAACCTTCACCGAAGCCATCGACTGGGTCCGCCCCGACAGCAATAAAACCCTTGTCAAAGAAAAGAGGGTCATCACCGCCGGGCAAATCGACAGCGCCGCCGCCACACTGGTGACATGGCATTCGGTATTTACACTCGCCGAAGGCATTGACGCCGTAAAGTTCGACGGCCGACATTATTTCGGCCTCGGCATGAGGTTCATCAGGGCAATGGACGCCACCGGCACCTTCCTGAACGCCGACAACGCCAAAGGCAAGACCTACCGCGGCGACGAAAAACTCCTCCGCTCCCGCTGGTGCGCATATACCGTCAAGATTAAGGGCAAGCCGATTACCGTAGCAATGTTCGACGCACCGAAGAACCCGCGGCATCCGGCCTTGTGGTTCACAATGAAGAAGCCGTTTGCGTATCTCTCAGCCACTTTAGGACTCCACAAAGAGCCCCTCGATCTAAAGCAGCCTCAGCAACTGAATCTCCGTTACGCCGTAGTCCTCTGGGACGCCGAGATAAAACCCGAAAAGATAGAAGCAACATACAAACAATGGGCAAATGGTGATGTGGTGGCTTGCTTATGACAGAGGCTGAAGTAAAACAAATCAGGAAGTATCTTGGGAAGATACGGGGGAGTCTTTACGACTTCAGTATCGATGAGGCTGCAAGGCGGGCGGAATTACCGAAACTTGATGAGATAATCACGGAGACAATGGTAGCGTCTGTAGAACCGGAGAATAAAATAGACAGGGTCATACTCTACCACCTGGAGACGAGAGCGCGCCACTGCCGGACAATCATTTTGAAACTCTTGGAAATGTAAAAACTAAGCTGAATTCGATTCCTGACACCGTTTCGTTTACCCTGATAATGTGTTAGCCGAAGGTATAAGCGGGCTTGTCAGGGATAAGGCGGACTTCGACTTTATAATGAAGTACACTGGCAATGCGGTTGAGCATCTGAAGGCTGTGGCCGCTGTAATCAGCATCCTCTAAGCGACTGATAACCGATTGTGTGGTTCCGACGAGATTTGCAAGTTGTTTCTGGCTCAGGCCCGCCTCTTTTCTGATAGTATAGATCTGCACCGCGATATCCAGTGCTTCATGTTCTTTCTTCAGGGATTCGAGTCGTTTGGCCTTGCCTTTTATGTATCGCCCGTGCAGAATCTTCACAGCGTCTTTTGTGGTCTTTCTCTTGGCCATGATCACATTTATCCTGAACCTTACCCGGCAAACCATCGAGCCAGCCAAGCAATGGCACGGTGCCGTCTTTCTCCTGATATATAACAACATTAGTTTTTGGCATCCTTACCTCTTTATACAATATCGCATATTTGCGATACCAGTTCAAGCAAAATCTGAAAAAAAACTATATTTTTTCTCGGTCCCGTTTTTTCGCCGACAAACAACGATTGTTCTATTGTTTTGGCTATTTGTTGCATGGTTTTTATGGTTTCGGTCAGGGTGATGACGATTTTGTGTCTGAGCGTTTTAATTATTCGTGCTGGATTTGGTTCCTGACACCTTTGTTTCACCCGGATAGGAGGGAGGGATAACAGGCGTGCCACACGGGGCATTGCATTGTTTCCCAACCGTTTCCACCCAAAAATTTGTGACTTTTTTTCATGCCACAGCACCTCGTATGTGTTAATATGGCCGGTTGCATAAGCATTGCGTATTTTACAGCATTTTTGACATTATATTCTGATATGCAAAGGAGCAGATTATGGGCTGGGGCAGAACTTTATTTCTTGGTGATATCGGCAACCGTTTGGATATCGGCGATTGCGAAAACGAGGTCGCTCGACTCAGGCGCAATCTCGACTCACAGTCAAGCGTCGACGACTCGCAGGACCAGCAGATCCGCACCCTGCGTGCCGACAACGACGAACTCAAACTCTACCTCGCCGCCCTCATCCGCTTGCTCACGAGCAAGAACGTGATTTCAGCAGGCGAGATCACCGGGCTCGTAGAAGCAATCGACGCCGAAGACGGCTCAATCGACGGCAGGGCGGCAGGCCCAATAGCCTGACACCGTACATAAATAGTATCTGTTGTGAAAAAAAATGCCCGATGTCGTCCCCGACCCCGATGTCATCCCCGCGAAAGCGGGGATCCAGAACGAATAAGCGGGATTCGGCGATGACGATTACAACCTCTGCATGAATCCCGACTGCGACGTCGCATATTACAATCTCCATACCGGTGTCCAATTCGACAAGACCGACGTTCGCGTCCCCATCTGGTTCAAAAACGACGCCGACCCGAAAATCGCTTGCTACTGCAACAACATTACAGAACAGCAGGTAATCGCCGCCGTAACGCAGGACAATCTCCCCGCCATGAACGACATCATAACGCACATAAACGGAAAAATGGTCGCCGTCTGCCAATACAAAGACCCCATGGGCGTCTGCTGCAGCAGGGCGTTCAACGAAGCAATCTAAAAGGCCCTCGCCCAGAAGGGCGGATGCAACTGTGGATAACCCACGGCATCCTGAAATGAATAACACCCGTCTCCGTGCGTCTTATAGGTTGACGTTTAATATCGTGTGGATGCTTTCTGAGAGGACATGACAATGACATGTGATTCGCTTTATCTGTACGAAGAGGTTATGCTGCTGGCATTGCGCGATCGCCAGGGCACTATCGCCTCGGGCACGATGTACCAGTACGCCATAGGCGGTGCGATCCTCGCAGAACTCCTGCTCGGCAACCGCGTCGAGATCGAACAGGTCCGCAAAAGAAAATTCCTGAAACTGATCGATCCGACGCCGCTGGGCGATCCGCTGATCGACGAATGCCTCGAAAAGATCAGAAACGCCAAACGACGCGCCGTATTGCAGACATGGGTCTCAAGGTTCGCAAGCCTTAGGCAACTAAAGCACAGGGCGGCAAGACAGCTTTGCAGGCGGGGCATCCTCCGCATGGAAGAAGACGATATCCTGCTGATTTTCAAGCGAAAGGTCTATCCGGAAATAAACCCCGCACCGGAGCGAGAGATCATCCGAAGGCTGGAGACCGCAATTTTTACCGAAAAAACCGACATCGACCCGAAAACGGTCGTCCTGCTCTCCCTGACAAAGAGCGCAGAACTCCTGAAAGTCGTCTTCGACAAAAAGCGCCTCAAAAGCAGAAAAGCCAGAATCGAACAGGTTGCAAACGGCGAAGTAACCGGAAAAGCCGCCCATGAGGCCATACAAGCCATGCAGGCCGCAGTCATGGTCGCCGTAATAATGCCCATGATGATGACCACAACCATGAGCCACTGACCCGTACCGCCGGCATCTTGTCGGCAACCAGGGCTCGGAACTGAGCCCTGAAAGGGCGATATAAGGGCAATTGCCGAAAAAATCTGAGGGTGGATGGAAACCGCCCTCTCTTGCCGGGATCGGGTGGCTATTATGCCGAAATATGTACGTTACGTGCCCGCACGGCCCGGTTTATCGGACCTCAGGCAATGGGCAAGCGACGTGAGAAGCAGGGATATCCTGTTTTCTGTGAAGATTTTAAAAAATATTTGATTATTTGCCAGTTTTTGCATTGACAGGCAAGCCAAGGAAGTCTATTATCCTCCGCTCCTGTATCGAAAGTCGCTCACACAGGGCTTACGACAGGGCGTCAGAAAAAAAATGAGAAAAATTTATTTTTTTGATTGACGACGCAAATCATTAGCGTAAAATAAGAGGTTCAGCGGACAGGCGAGAACCTTTGATTAAGCTTGGCCGCTGTTTCTTTCGCCCGGAGCGGAATATTGAACCGGGCAAAAAGCTCTTTTAAAAGTTAACAGTCGATACCACTTGAAGCAGCGAAAGTGCTGGGTTGCGGGCCTTATTCACGTTCGGTCCGGACCCATAAAAGTGTACAGCCCGAGTTCAATATCGGGCACACTGATTGTACTTTTGTTGCGTGAGCAAAAGTCAGTTGATTACTTTAGTCGAAGAACTCCTGCCGTTTCGACGGTGGGATTCAACGATATAAATTGAAGAGTTTGATCCTGGCTCAGAACGAACGCTGGCGGCGTGGCTAAGACATGCAAGTCGAACGGACCATATGATTGAGTAATCGAGATTATGGTTAGTGGCGTAAGGGTGAGGAATGAATAGGTAACGTACCCCGAAGTCCGGGATAGCGTCTGAATGCTTCGGCATTCTTCCGAAAGGGGCAGTAATACCGGATGATATCATCGCATTTGAGTGCGGTGATCAAAGATTTATCGCTTTGGGAGCGGCCTATTTCCTATCAGCTTGTTGGTGAGGTAATGGCTCACCAAGGCAACGACGGGTAGCGGGACTGAGAGGTTGACCCGCCACATTGGGACTGAGACACTGCCCAGACCCCCACGGGGGGCTGCAGTAACGAATATTGTGCAATGAACGAAAGTTTGACACAGCGACGCCGCGTGTAGGATGAAGCCTTTCGGGGTGTAAACTACTGTCAGGGATTAGAAAGTGCGCTTCGGCGCATTGATCAGTCCCAGAGGAAGTCACGGCTAACTTCGTGCCAGCAGCCGCGGTAATACGAAGGTGGCAAGCGTTGTTCGGAATCACTGGGCTTAAAGCGCGCGTAGGCGGAAGTTCAAGTGTCCTGTGAAATCCCCCGGCTCAACCGGGGAACTGCGGGGCAAACTGGATTTCTTGAGGCAAGTAGGGGTACATGGAACTCTTAGTGGAGCGGTGGAATGCGTAGATATTAAGAGGAACGCCGATGGTGAAGACAGTGTACTGGGCTTGTCCTGACGCTGAGGTGCGAAAGCGTGGGGAGCGAACGGGATTAGATACCCCGGTAGTCCACGCCGTAAACGATGTCTACTAGGTTGTGGAGGTTCTGACACTTTCACAGTCGAAGCAAAAGTGTTAAGTAGACCGCCTGGGGAGTACGGTCGCAAGGCTAAAACTCAAAGGAATTGACGGGGGCTCACACAAGCGGTGGAGCATGTGGATTAATTCGAAGCAACGCGCAGAACCTTACCTGGGTTTGACATGTATGGATGCCTATCTGGAAACAGAGTCGGCTGCCCTCGGGTGAAACTTACACAGGTGCTGCATGGCTGTCGTCAGCTCGTGTCGTGAGATGTCGGGTTAAGTCCTTTAACGAGCGAAACCCTTACCGTTAGTTGCCAGCGCGTCATGGCGGGGACTCTAGCGGGACTGCCGGTGTTAAACCGGAGGAAGGCGGGGATGACGTCAAGTCCTCATGGCCTTTATGCCCAGGGCTTCACACGTGCTACAATGGCAGGTACAAAGCGACGCGATACCGCGAGGTGGAGCAAATCGCAAAAAACCTGCCCCAGTTCAGATTGCAGGCTGACAACTCGCCTGCATGAAGGTGGAATCGCTAGTAATCGCGTATCAGCGATGACGCGGTGAATGTGTTCCTGAGCCTTGTACACACCGCCCGTCAAATCACGGGAGTTGGGAGTACCCGAAGTCGGATTGCTAACCTTTTATTAGGAGGCGTCTGCCGACGGTAAGTCCGATGACTGGGATTAAGTCGTAACAAGGTAGCCGTAGGGGAACCTGCGGCTGGATCACCTCCTTTCTAAGGGATAATTTAGACGCTGTCGGAGCATTTATGCTCTTAACGATAGTGATCGTCAGGCGTTTCGATTGCTTTTAAGCTGCACTAACTGTATAACCTAATTAAGACCCTGTTCTTCGGAGCGGGGTCTTTTTTTATGGTGTGCCCGGCAGGGCACATTTACTTGGGGCTTGCTGAATAAAACAGAAGTTCTTGTTTTACAACGAGATGGGTATTGTTTATACTCTGTGAAGTGAACGGAATTCGGATTCAACCA
>JAGHBX010000161.1 GCA_021160785.1 Planctomycetota bacterium
CCCACATACGCCCCAACAATAGCCTCGCCACTCTCGGCATCGACCACAACCCCCCGAACCACACCCGGATGCGCAGGCGTCTCCTCTGCGGCTGAAACCGCCGCACAAAAAGACCCAAAAGCAATAATGACAGCCACTGCCGAAAAGATCTTAACTGAATGTGTGTATCCACTCATGTCATAAACCTCCTGATCTTTACTATTTCCTTAATACACTGAACCTTTGCGCCATCGCCCACCGAGTTCGCTATTTTGGGCAGGTCTTAAGCGATTCTCTCGAGCACATCGTCCAAATACAGTTATTGCTCGCATTTTTCCTAAAATAACCTTGATATAAGGGGCAAGAACTGTGCCAGCAAACTGCACGTGCGCATAAAGTTCTTTAGATCAAAGACTTAAGAGTTTTTTGCCCCACAACAGCAGGGTCGTACATCCTGCCCACATTGACATAATTTGCACCCCCAACATACAACAAATGTACAGACACGGCTGGACACTAAACGGATAAGAGCGATGTAACGATAAGCGGATTTTAGCGGCCACGAATCAATAGCCGCTAAAATCCGAGTAATCCGAGTAAAGAGTTTATCCCGACGCGTCTGGCTGGTGGCGGTCGGGGTTTTTGCTCTTTGCGGCGGCAAATTGCCCAATTTACCATGGGAGTTACTAACAATCCTGTGTGGATAACCGTTTGGCGGGCGAGTCGGGGAGTAAAGGCGATTTTTGCCAAGTTCTGATAAAAGCTGTTTTTTCAGTACTGATACCGGGTATTCCGCCCTTTTTGCCCAACCTGCCTATTTGTCCACGGCCTGTCGCGGCTCACTGTGGATTGATCGGGCGGGGAGCGATTAAGAAACTTCTCAAAAAAAACTTGTTTTCGTCCGAGAAACCTGTATAGTACTTGATTCTCAAAAATGGAAGGCCATTATGGGCCGAAAAACAATAACGGTGAAGATGTAAGAACTCAGGAGATATACCAGTGAAAACAGAACTTCTGGACTCAGTTGAAAGCAAGAGCCTCAAGAAGGAGATTCCTTATTTCGAGATCGGCGATCTGGTCGACGTGCAGTGCAGGATTCGCGAGGGCGCCAAGACTCGCGTCCAGATATTCAGCGGCACGGTCATCGCGCGAAAGGGACGCGGCATCAACGAGACGTTTACCGTTCGTCGTGTCAGCGGGGACGAGGGCGTCGAGCGGATCTTTCCCATAAACTCACCCAATGTCGTCGATGTTCGAGCTATTCGAAGCGGCAAGACGCGTCGCGCCAAGCTGTATTACCTCAGGCAGCGAAGCGGCAAAGGCATTCGGCTGCCCCAGCGACACAGCAAGCATACGGTAACCAAATAGGGGGTCGTTGGCGGTGTTTGGCCTGCCCATTCCAAGGCGTAGGTTGCTGGCCGATGCGAAGAAATTAGGCCGATGGGGGGAGAATCGCTGCCGGCGATATCTCAAAAGCAAAGGCTACAGGACAATCGCGCGAAACTTCCGATGCGCTCTCGGCGAGATCGACCTGATAGCGGCCGACGGCGAGGGGCGGATTGTTTTTGTGGAAGTCAAGACACGTCGCAACGAAGACCACGCCCAGGCCCGTCTGGCCGTTGACCACCGCAAGCGCACCAGGATGGCGCGGGCGGCAAACCACTTCATCAAAACGTACAACGTCAGGAACAAGCCCTTGCGTTTCGACGTCGTGACGGTTATCCTCAATGCCAAGGGCCCGGCGACGATCAGGCACTATGAAAATGTGTTCTCGCCTGGCAGGTAAGGCGAGGTATTGGGCGGTCCGGTTCCCATTATGCCGGCAAGATGCCGGCGGTACGTAGCGGGGGCGTCTCGCCCGCGGTCGCAACCGAGCGATTTTTCGGACTCGCCAAAAACACGTACTGCGGTGGATGCCATCCTGCAATTGTCAGGACAGGGTGTCCTCTGTGGCTAATACAAATTCCTATAGCATGAACTTGGTTTTGAGGCGGAAGATTCGGATAGAGGCGATGGAACTGATTGATACGCATGCACATTTGACATTTGGGGAACTCGCCGGCGAGATCGATGACGTGATCGGGCGGAGTATCGAGGCCGGGGTGAGCCGCTTGATAACCGTTGGCACGGACGTCGAGCAGAATGAGAAAGTTCTTGCCCTGCTGGGGAGTTATGACAATCTCTTTGCCGCGGTCGGTTTTCATCCTCATTGTGCAAAGGACATATCCGACGACGATCTGGCCGCGTTGAAGGAATACGCCCGGAGAGACAAAGTCGTCGTAAGCGGCGAGACTGGGCTGGACTTCCATTACAACTTCTCAAAGCAGGATGCCCAGAAGCATATCTTCAGCGCGCAACTGCGGATTGCCGAAGAACTCGATCTGCCCGTTGTTATTCATTGCCGAAACGCCTTCGACGAGGCGCTGGCGATCCTTGACGAATTCACAGGCAGGCTGAAGAATGTCGTGTTTCACTGCTACGGCGGAACGTGCGAGCAGACTGAAATGCTGCTGGAAAAAGGCTATTACCTGTCGTTCACGGGTATTGTTACCTTTAAGAAGAGCGACGACATCAGGGCCGCGGCAAAACTCGTGCCCTTAGACAGGATGATGATCGAGACCGACTGCCCTTACATTTCGCCGGAACCTGTGCGCAACAAACGCCCCTGCGAGCCGGCGATGCTCATCCACACCGCTAAAAAGCTCGCCGAAGTCCATGACATGCCCCCGGAGGACTTCGCTGCGGCCGTTAGCCGGACGAGTGAGGAGTTTTTTAACCTCCCATAGAAAGTTGCACTTTGGACGCGGATGTGTATAATATACCTTTCAAGGTAATCCGTACAGGAGGATAGAATAATGGTCAATTGCAGGAACAGCCGTAAACACTACGCGCCGACAGTAATGCTTGCGGGCTTTGTCATTTTCAGCTTTGTCAGCGATCCCGTTTTCGCCGCGCTCAATGCGGGTGCGGTTCGGGTTGATATTACTCCTCCGGTGGGAGTTTGGCTTTCGGGGTATGGGCACCGGAACAAGCCGAGCGATGCTGTTGAGGATCGTCTTTGCGCCAAGGCGCTGGTGCTGAATGACGGCCGGACGAAAATTGCGATTGTTTCGACCGATCTGTTGTGGGTTCCGCTGGAAATAACCAACCAAGTGCGGGATCGCCTCCACAAGGAAATCGGCATACCACAGGACAACGTTCTTATCTGCGGAACGCATACTCACTTTGGGCCGAAGATTGACCGGCCTGACGCCGAGTGGCCGGACGCTGCCGACTCCAAAATCAGCACGGCGTATGTGAAGACGCTGAGAAAGAAGATCATCCAATCCGTGCTGCGGGCAGATAAGGACTCGATGTCCGCTCAGATTGGCGCGACTAAGGGTGAGATCACGGAAATTGTCTATAACCGCAGAACCGTACGTCCCGACGGTACGGTGGCGATGACTTTTCGACTGCCGGCGGCGGAGGAAAATCTTACATTCGGACCGGTCGATCCGGAGGTTTCCATTCTCCGAGTCGAGCAGCCGGGTGGGCAGCTTATCGGTGCGCTGGTCAACTATGCTTGTCATCCCGTAAGCGGGGCGAAGGACCCAAACACGTTCTATTCGATCTCGGCGGACTATCCCGGCGTTACCGAACGGGCGATCGAGAAAATCGAAGGCGGCACGGTGATCTTTGCGCTGGGTACGGCGGGCAATATGAACCCCCGCAGAATCGGCAGAAAGCGGCCACGGGCGGAGATTGGAAAGGCGCTTGCAGGCGAGGTGCTCAGGCGACTTCAAACGGTAACGACAACCGACGATATCAAGCTGAGGGCATTGAGAAAGACTGTTACCTTCCCCCTGAAGCAAAAAGAATCCGCAGACGGCGGTAAAAAACCGGATGAGAGCGCCAAGGCCTTGACGACCGAAATCCAGCTTTTCGCTATAGGCGATATTTATATCCTGGGCCTGCCGGGCGAAATCCTCGTCGAGATAGGCCTGGAGATAAAGAAACAGGCGGGCATCAAAGACCTTTTCATCATCTCACTCGCAAACGACACCATAGGCTACGTCTGCCCAAAACAGGCCTACAAGCAGGGAGGCTACGAACCCGAAAGAGCAACAAAACTCGCCGAAGGAGCGGGAGAACTGATCACCGCCGAGGCCTTGAAACTGATCAAACAGATGAAAAAACCTTAGGCGCATTTATCGCCGGATTTCGGTGGGACACGCCCCAGTATGTGTTTGGCCTCAAGTGGGTGGCAGCCTTTTGCGCAGCGCAGCAACGGGATGGTTCGCCTACGAAGCAACCATCCCTTTCGGCTGCTCCGAAAAGGCTGCCACCGGCCGCTACCGACTCAGCAATTCTGGTGGGCTAAGAGCCCACCCTACAAAGTCATACGAGTTTGTCGCGGTTTTCGTGGATTTTTATTATTGCGTTTGCTATGTCGTCTGTGTCTTTTTTTGTTCCGAGCAGGAGGGTTTGGCTGAGCCATACGGCTTCTTTGCAGAGTTTGTCGTTGTCGGGATAGTGAAGTTCTTTGCGATACTGCTTTAGGCGTTTTGCGGGGAAGCTTCTTGTGAAGTTTTTCGATGTGAGGGCAACCTCGATCAGGCCGTCTTTGTATTGCGGGCCGTAGCCTGGCGAGCATGGGATGCCTTCCGCTCGCAGGGCTTTTAGGAATCGGTCGCGGGACAGGCCGCCGAAGGCTTCTTTTATGATCCTGAAGGGATACAGGTGGTATGCACATCTGGTTACGCCATCGTAGAGCTTGTGCACGGCGATTCCGGGGATGTCCTTGATTCGCGAGGTTAGGTATTGGGCGTTTTCGCCGCGCCGCTTTGTATCGGACTCCAGACGCTTGATCTGCGAGAGCAAGATCGCCGCCTGATACTCGGTCATCCGCCGGTTGGTGCCCAGTATGGGGTAGCTGCTTGTGGCTTTGACGCTGCCGTAAGGTCTGCCGCAGTTGTGGAAGGACATCGCACGGTCCATGAGTTCTTCGTCGTTGCCCACGACCGCCCCGCCTTCGCCGGCGGGGAGGTGCTTGGAATTCTGAAAGCTGAAACAACCTAAGTTGCCGATTGTGCCGACCTTCTTGCCGCGCCATTCGGCAAGCCACGCCTGGCAGGCGTCCTCAATGACGACGAGATTGTGCTTTTTGGCAATCGCCATGATCCGGTCCATATTGGCTGGCAGGCCGAGGATGTGCACGGGCATAATCGCCCGCGTACGCTCGGTGATTCGCTCTTCGATCTTGTCGGGATTGATCTGGAACGTCTCCGGGTCGGTATCGGCGAAGACGGGCAGGGCACAGGACGTGAGGACCACATTGTACGTCGCGATAAACGTGTACGGCGAGACAATGACCTCGTCGCCAACACCGATATCCAGCACATGCATCGCCGTCAGTAGCGAATTGGTGCCGTTTACTGTGCACAAGGCGCGTTTGGCGCCCAGAAGCTTTGCGTAGGCTTTCTCAAATTGGGTGACGGTATCGCCCCGTCCGCGGAACCAGTTGCCGCTCCGCAGTATCGAGAGTACGTGTGCTTCTGCGCCCCTGTCCCAGATGGGCCACCGGGGAAATGCTTTGGTTCGTACGGGCGAGCCGCCTAAAATCGCCGGTTTACCCGCGTTTTTCGTGATATTTGCAGACATGCCTGTCCTCCCATCGCAAGCGATTGCCATTGCCCCCACTGACGCCGCCCCTATAAACTTCCGCCGCGATAATCGCGTTGTCGCCATTTTGAGTCTCCTCTCATTCTGGGCCCCGGTCCGGAGAGCCTCCCGTTTGGCTCCTGCCTTACTTGATACCACAAACAGGCGGCTTTTGCAAGAGGGCGATTTTTCACAATCCGTATAAAATTCATTCTCGCAAAACCGATTCGATCCGGCACCGTATAATAATAAAAAAGGAAAGGCAAAAAGCCATTTGAAAGGGTCGATACATGGGTGCTATGAATATCATCTCTCGGAGCAGCCGTATTTTTACCAGCCGTGCCGAAGCCGCCTTGTTGTTGACTGAGAAGCTCGGGATCTTCCGGAAGGATCATCCGGTCGTTTTGGGTATTCCCCGTGGCGGGGTCGTCATCGCCCGACACCTTGCAAGAGAGCTTGAGTGCGATCTTGACGTGGTTCTTGCCCACAAGTTAGGGGCGCCCGCCAACCGGGAACTGGCGATCGGTGCGGTGTGTGAAGGCGGGGAGTGCTTCGTCGACGAGAGAATCGCAGGCGCTGTTGCCGCAGGCGACGCGTACATCGAACGCGAGAAGCAGGCCCAACTCGAGCTGATGTGCGCCAGGATCGACAGCTACCGACAGATTCTGCCCAAGACCGACCTCGCCGGCCGGGTCGTGATTGTCACCGACGACGGGGTCGCGACCGGGGCGACGATGAAGGCCGCCCTGTGGGCGGTGCGACGTGACGAAGCCAAACAGATAATCGCCGCCCTGCCCGTGGGGCCTTCCGACAGCATCGAGAACCTTACGGAAGTCGCCGACGAAGTCATCTGCCTGGAAACACCGCCATACTTCGGCGCGATCGGGCAGTTCTACGTCCACTTCGACCAGGTCGCCGACAGCGAGGTCCTGGAGATACTGCGGCACGAACACGAGAGGAGATGCCGACAATGAATGAGGCAAAGCTCGACGAGATCACAGCCCTTGCGCGAAAGGCGGGATACGTTTATATCGCAACGGCGGACGGCGATTCAATGCCGCATATTACCGTTGCCGGTTCGCTTGAGCGCGGCGGTGCGGGTCAGGTCGTAATAAAGGAATGGTTCTGTCCGGGCACGGTGGCGAACCTGAAGGTCAACAAGGCCGTGTCGGTTGCAGTGTGGGATTTTCATTGCGATGTGGGGTATCAATTGTTAGGTCGACTCGAACGCATCGACGACCTGGCTGTGCTGGACGGCTACGCCCCCGATGTCGAAGACGAAAACCCGCTGCCGCAAGTCGAAAAGCAGCTCGTCATCACCATTGAGAAAATCCTGGACTTTTCGTTAGCGCCGCACTGCGACGTTTCGGCATAATCGAGACTTCACTGCGACGGCTTGGCAATTTTGGTGGGCTAAGAGCCCGCCCTGCGTGATTGGGTATTCACGTTATTACTTTCTTTGTATCCTATCCGAATGGCTTTGGCCTGGATTTTTTGGTCTTTGGTGATTGTGAAGGGGCGGCTGTAGAGTCGCCATGAAGTTTCATCATCGATTCGATAACCGATCGATGCGCCTTCGGTGAGGCATTTGATCGTTACGCGCAATCGTCCATTCAGACCTTCGGTAAAAGAAATGGTCGGCTCGGCGGTAGCTGGCTGCTTTCGTCCCGGCCACATTTGCTCGATTAGTTGGTCTTCGGTGATTTGTCCCAGATCGCCGGTTTGGTGAATCCAGCGGTTGAGCTTTTGCCGCATGTCGGCGATAATCGTTTGGTGTTTGGCGGAGTCGATCAGATTGTTTATCTCATACGGATCGCTCTCGGTATCGTAAAACTCCTCCGGCGGTTTGGTTTTGCGCATGAACAGCGCCGCGGGACCTTTCAATTGCCCGGCCGCATCGAGCCTTCGCCATTCCTGCATGATGGGCATCTTGTCCCTGTAGGGGATCGGCTGGCTGTACGGTTTTTCGGGCATGAAATTGCGAATGTACTTGTATTGCTTGTCGCGGATGCAGCGGATGTGGTCGTCGCTGTTGAGGTCCATTCGTTCGCGTCCGGCGACGATAAACTCGCGCGGCGCGGATTTGGCCGGGCCAAGAAAGGCCTTGCCCTGCATGTGTTCGGGGATTTCGACTCCGGCGATACTCAGGACCGAAGGCGCCAGATCTATCAGGCTGATGAGGTCGCCGCAGACCGAGGCGCCTTTTATCCTGCCGGGCCATCGCACGATCAGGGGCACATGAATGCCCGAATCGTAACACCACCGCTTATGTCGCGGCAGGCCCCGTCCGTGGTCGCTCCAGAAGAAGACGACCGTGTTGTCTGCCAGGCCGTCGTCGGCCAGGTCCTGCAGGATTCTTCCCGCCAGGGCGTCCATTTTGCCGACGTTGTCGTAATACCTTGCGATGTTTTGGCGGACGACGGGCGTGTCGGGGTAATACGGGGGAACTGGCGCCTTTTCCGGGTCGTGGAGGAGTTTTTCGTTCTTCTTCGGCCAGCAGCGCGACTCGTGGCTGACTGCGATATTAATCACCGAAAAGAACGGCACGCCCTCGGGACGCTTGCGCCAGTGAGCTTTGTGGCTCGATTCGTCCCAGGCGGTAAACGGCGATTTGAACTGGTAATCTGTTTTGCTGTTATTGGTGCAATAGTATCCAGCCGCCCGCAGATATTCGGTAAAGCACTTTACCGCTGGCGGCGGCACGGCCTCGTAGCCTTTCATGCTCGTTCGCATGTGCATTGTGCCGAGGGTGCTGGGATACATGCCCGTAATGACCGCCGACCGCGTCGGCGCACAGACCGGATACGGCACAAAGGCGCGTGTGTAGCGACAGCCCTGTCCGGCCAGGCGGTCCAGGTTGCCGGTGGTCGCATACTCATCACCGTAACAACCCAGATCGGGGCTGATATCCTCACAACTGATCCACAAGATATTGACCGGCTTGAGGTCTTTCGGTTTTCTTGCTCCCAGGGTCCTGTGGTGGAGCAGTCCCAGAAAAATCCCGGAAAGCCCGACAAATTCACGTCTGTTCATCATGCGTTCGATTGTAGCATATTCCAAGATGGATTTCAAC
>JAGHBX010000182.1 GCA_021160785.1 Planctomycetota bacterium
GGGGTGGTTTGGAGGCACAAATACCTTATCATTGCAGGGTCAATTCTTCCCACATTGGTCATAGGACTAATCCTGTTTTCTGGTACGCGTCAGTACAAGTTGACTTACACGTACAGCAACTGGAAGTTGGACGATAAGAGTTTTGAGATGTTTCTCGATGGATTCTACAGTGGAGAGAATTTAGACAGGATTATCCGTAAACTGAAGGATAAGGGTTTTGAGAAGTATGCTGTGTCAATAGGCAACGCCGGTGGGCGAAAATCGCTTCAAGGACTCATGCTTTTTGAAGTTTGGCCTCCTTATATGAATATTTCAAAGATGAAGGAGAAGGATGCATCCGAAATGGGGGAACTGCAAAAACTTACATCCCTTTTGGATAAGATGACTGTAACCGCAGAACCCCAGAGCGATGTAGCCGCGATAGCTTCCATCGTGCGAAACAACGTAGAGAATGTGACCCCTCTTTTCGACATCGAAAGAGAGTTGATAGCCGAGATCAATGAATACAAGACGAAGATGGCGCTGATAGAAGAAAACAGGTTCGACCTGGAACTCTTGCTAAAAACAAAAACAAATGTCCTGGCCCAGTTGAAGGACATAAAGGTGGAAGTATCTGATACGAACGAAACTAATTTCGCTTTACAATTTAACATCGGAGATCGGAGCGAATATCTGCCTTTGGGCTATCATATACGAGCAGCCGAAATTGGCATAGTTGAACTAAAGGAGAACGTGCGTCAGGGCGAAGAGAAATACGCTTATTACAAAGAACTGGTGGCCCTGAACGAGAAGCTGCTCGCAGAAATAAGAAGCAGCAACTCTTCGGAGTATACCGTCGGGCATTTTCATTCGTTTCTGAGCGATTTGGCCGGGAGCAGCGAAAAACCAGGAGTGGAGGACTATTTGGCCGCCTATATCAAGAAACTGGAAAACCGCATGTTATCACGTGTTCCTGTTACGGACACACCGAAAACATATTCTTTGGCAGGGGTATTGGCAAGAAGACCGGCATCGCTTTTGCCGGGTTTCTGATGATCTCGGTTTTCGCAGCTTTCCTTCGAGAAGGTGTTTGTCGCAGGCATGTCGGGACTACTTAGGAATTTGCAGCGAGCCGACAAGTTCCGTGGCTGTTGTTATTGAAGAGGTCGTGATATTTGGCGATAGTGAAAAATGAGTTGCAGAAGAGGGAGAAAGTGCTTCGTACTTTTTCATGGAAGCAGTAATTGCAACTCACGGGGACGGAGTCTGGGAAGATTGGTTGTTGGTGATTGGAGAAGAAGTGTCAACAAAGAACAAAGCATTTGTGTTGTGGCTGACTGGTCTGTCTGGTTCGGGCAAAAGCACGATAGCCGATAAGGTTTATGATCATATCGCCGTAAACGGTCAAAAAGTCGAAAAACTTGATGGCGACGTTATGCGAGGTTTTTTTCCGTCGACCGGTTTTACGAAACAAGCCCGAGATGAACATATTAAGAGAGTTGGGTTTATGGCTTCAAGGCTTGAGAAGCATGGTGTGATTGTAATAGCATCATTTATTTCGCCGTATAAAGAAGCCCGGCAGTTTGTGAGAGATATGTGCGGTAATTTTATTGAAGTTCACATTTCGGCATCATTGTTGGAATGCGAAAGACGTGATGTAAAGGGGCTGTACAAAAGGGCCAGAGCTGGTGAGATCAAGAATTTTACCGGTATAGATGACCCTTACGAAGCACCTGACAATCCTGATATATTCGTCGATACGGAAAAGGAAACCGTAGACGAATCTGTTTCGAAAATCCTGAATCATATTCGGCAATATATTTAAAAGAACACAAATGGATCATTTGGACCACCTGGAAAGCACAAGCGTTTATATCCTGCGTGAGGCCTATGCCAACTTCAAAAACCTTTGTATGCTTTGGTCTATAGGAAAAGACAGCACGGTTATGTTATGGCTTGCAAGGAAGGCTTTCCTGGGGCATGTTCCATTTCCTCTGGTTCATATCGATACCGGTTACAAGATCCCGGAGATGATAGAGTACCGTGACAAGCTGACCAGGGAATGGGGGCTTAATATGATTTACGGTATGAATACCGATGCGCTGAAAAAAAAACAAACCCTTCCAAGCGGCAACGTCGATCACCTTAGCTGTTGCCGAACGCTGAAGACTGAGGCCTTGAAGCATACTTTGAGCGGCAGGTGGCCGCGACATCGCTACAATCACCTAAAAAACAAATATGAGATAGATTCCAATACCGATGCCTTTACCGGAGTTATTGTTGGGGTACGCTCGGACGAAGAGGGTTCAAGGTCTAAAGAGCGGTATTTTTCCGCCCGTGACAGAGAAAACCAATGGGACGTTGCCGATCAGCCGCCTGAGTTCTGGAATCATTACAAAACCGATTTTGCCCCCGGCACACATGTTCGCGTTCATCCATTGCTGGACTGGACGGAACTTAACATTTGGGAATATATTCAACGCGAGAAAATCCCAACTGTCTCGCTGTACTACGATCAGGGAGATGGCAAGCGGTATCGCTCGTTGGGATGCGATCCGTGTACGCATCCAATAGCATCCACCTCGAAAAACGTGTCAGAAATCGTAGCCGAGTTCAAGAGTGGCAAACTTTCCAACATTGCCGAGCGCAGCGGTCGAGCGCAGGACAAAGAGGATGGTGGCGGGTTGGAGACACTGAGAAGAGAAGGGTATATGTAACAATTGAATAAATCAGAGCGAATGAACATAGTAATAGCCGGCCACGTGGATCATGGCAAGAGTACTGTAATAGGACGATTGCTTGCCGATACCGATTCGCTGCCGGAAGGCAAGCTGGAAATGGTCAAACGCAACTGCGAGTTGAACTCCAGGCCTTTTGAATACGCATTTTTGCTTGATGCCCTCAAGGACGAACAATCGCAGGGTATAACTATCGATTCTGCACGCGTATTTTTCAGCACAGCCAAAAGAGACTACATAATTATCGACGCTCCCGGCCATATTGAATTTCTTAAGAATATGGTTACTGGTGCTTCAAGGGCAGAGGCGGCATTACTTGTAATCGATGCAGCGGAGGGGATTCAGGAGAACTCCCGTCGCCACGGTTATATGGTTTCGATGCTCGGAATCAAACAAATCGTAGCACTTGTGAGCAAGATGGATCTGGTGAAATACGACAAAGCGACATTTGATGCAATCGTTGCAGAGTATAAAAAATTTCTTTCCGATGTGAATCTGAGCGGTGAGTTTATCCCTGTTTCCGGAATGGCCGGCGATAATATTACCGCTGCCGGCAACCGTATGTCATGGTACAAAGGCCCTACTGTTTTAGAGGCTTTGGACATTTTTATAAAAGACCCTCCTGCCATCGACAAACCCTTTCGGATGCCGGTCCAGGACGTATATAAATTCACCAAGTGGAAAGATAATCGGCGCGTTGTGGCCGGGACCGTTGCAACAGGCCAAATTAATGTTGGTGACGAGATAGTATTCTATCCTTCCGGGAAAACAAGCAGTGTGAAGAGTATTGAAGGATTCAATTGCCCTGAGCACACCACCGCAAGTGCCGGGGAGGCTGTCGCATTTACGCTTAGCAAGCAGATTTACATCAAGCGCGGTGAAATGGCTGTCAAAGCAAACCAGGACCACCCTAAAGTAACAGGCCGATTCAGGGCCAATATCTTCTGGATGGGAAAAAATTCTTTAGAAAAAAACAAAAAGTATATGATTAAGCTTGGCACGACCAAAGAAACCGTAGAACTCGAACAGATAATCCGTATTATTAATGGCGCCGATCTGAGTTCGGAAACAACTAAACGGTGTGTCGAACGTCATGACGTGGCTGAATGTATCTTCACCTCACAACAGGCGTTGACGTTTGATTTGACCGAGGAAAATGCTGCTACCAGTCGATTCGTAATTGTAGATAACTATGAAATTTGCGGTGGTGGTATTATACGCCAGGCTCTGGAAGACAAACATCTTTGGTTACGTGATTATGTAATGCGAAGAAACTATAAGTGGGAAACCGGAATAATCTCCCGTGAAGACAGGGCCGAACGCTACAATCAGAAGTCTGCGCTTATACTGATAACCGGTGAGAAAGATGTTGGCAAAAAAAGCGTCGCAAAAGCTGTAGAAGCGAAGTTGTTTGCTGAGGGCAAGATAGTATATTTCCTGGGCATCGGAAATATTCTTTATGGCGTCGACGCCGATATAAAGGCACCTGGGATTAACAGCAATAAGCCAGAGCATTTGAGAAGACTGTCGGAAGTAGCAAACATAATGCTTGATGCAGGCATTATACTAATAATAACAGCGGTGGAACTTACGAATGATGATCTTGAGATAATAAAAGGTACCATCGATACAGACTCGATAGAGGTTATCTGGGTTGGCGATTCGCCGACGGACGTCAACTATGATGTAAAAGCAAGCGGAGTCGAAACTATCGACGAGGATATCGATTCGATCAAGAAAATGCTGCAAAACAAGGGCATAATATTTAAGCCCTGATCACATACCGGCAAGCAAGGGAATGTAATGTTTATGAATGACGATCTGTCCCGAATAGAGTCGGCATTAATGATCGCCCGCGAAACAGTCAGCAAATATACGAGCGGGCGTATACAAGCCATGAAAAAATCAGGAGGAGACCCCGTCACCGAAGCTGATATTGAGTTGGATAAAGTACTTCGAGCAGAACTTGTTTGCGAAGATGACGGCTGGCTTTCGGAAGAGACCGTCGATGACTTTTCGCGGCTTGATAAAAGGCGTGTTTGGATAGTCGACCCGATAGACGGTACGCGCGAGTTCGTCGAAGGTATTAACGAATGGTGCATATCTGTAGCCCTTGCAGAAGCAGGCCAGGTAGTCGCAGCCGGTATCTGCAACCCTTCCCGGGACGAACTCTTTTTGGGCACCAGAGAGTCCGGAGTAACGCTCAACGGAAAACCGGTATACGTTTCCAGCAAGTCCGAACTTGAAGGCGCAACAGTACTTGCCAGCCGTAGCGAAGTAAAACGCGGTGAATGGGACCGGTTTACAGGCGGCCCGCTAAATGTCATTCCGATGGGATCGGTGGCATACAAACTTGCGCAGGTTTCAGCCGGTTTAGCTGATGCAACATTTACTTTGGTCCCCAAAAACGAATGGGATATTGCTGCAGGTGTGTTACTTATAGAATCAGCAGGAGGTAGAGTTGTAGACAAAGATGGCAACAAGTTTGTATTCAACCGCCCCAAGACCCTTGTTAGTGGTCTTGTAGCTTCAGGACAGCAATTATTCGATCAACTCAAAGATTTGCTTGAAATCACCACGGCGAAAAACTGATTTCGAATGGAATTCTACAACTCCGGTGTAATAACACAGAAGCAGATATTGCAGCATTGGCACAGACAATGGAATCCTGGTTCCATTCTTTCTGAGGTTGGATTAGGTATTGATAAAAGCATTCCTGAATAAGCTAAGATACAGTACCGGACATAGAGCGGTCCTCGTCCGCGGTGCTCTCGGGGCGTTCGTA
>JAGHBX010000507.1 GCA_021160785.1 Planctomycetota bacterium
ATGCGCTGCTTGAGAGTCGGGATGTCCCCGACAAGAAAAAGGCGGCCGACGATCTTACGGCTTTTTACACGAAGATCGCCGAGACGTATTTCAGGATCATTCGCGAGGAAATCAAGAAGGCGGCGCCCAATCAGATGTACATGGGCTGCCGTTTTGCCTGGGTAAACGACTGCGCCGCCCGCGCTGCGGCGAAATACTGCGATATCGTCTGCTACAACCGCTACAGCTACTCGGTCGCCGAACACCGCCTGCCCGACAATATCGACATGCCAATCATCATCGGCGAGTTCCATTTCGGCGCCCTGGACAGGGGCATGTTCCACACCGGCTTGAAGAAAACGCTCAACCAGGACGACCGCGCACAAAAGTACACCGCCTATGTCGAAGGCGCCTTACGCAATCCATACATCGTCGGCACACACTGGTTCCAGTACAAAAGCCAGGCGACCACCGGCAGAGGAGACGGCGAAAACTACCAGATCGGTTTCATAGACATCTGCGGAACGCCCTACCCCGAAATAGTAACAGCCGCCAGAGAAATCGGCAAGAAAATGTACAACTACCGCCTAAACCCATAGGGTGTCCCGATTTATCGGGATTAGCCCACCGCGCACTACTCAACCGGCCAGAACACCCAGTCTCCGTAGTCGCTCCATTTGAAGGGCTTGCCGTTCTTTGTCCCCATCCGCCCGCCGTCATCCTTCATATCCACGCCGAAACTGTAAAGCACAAAATCATTGCCCACCACCTTGTATCGCAGCGCCCCGTCGCTGTAAGGGTCATTCGGCAATTTCTTCAGATAACCCGCCCCCACAAGCTCATCCAGGCTCGCAGGATAAGCCTTATTTGCTTTTTCATAACGCTTCACCGCCAGCACCGTCAGCAATGCCGATCGCGATGCCCTCACCCGCCATGCTATCTCGGTGCTCTTTCGGAATCCCGGACTGACCGGATTGAGCAGAAGATGATTACCTGCAAGCTCATTCCATTTAGCATCATTCCAGCCTGCCTGGGCCAATTGCCACGGCGTCTGGTTTGCAAGTTGCCCAATCCGCTCGAAATAACGATCGACACTTGCGGTAACTTCTCTTCTGTCCGGATAACCTGCCACAAAACCCTTCAGCACGCTCTGCAAATCACCCGCCGCAAGCGCCACACCCTGTTTCATCGCACGCCCCGACCCTTTGCCGTCATCCGTAAATGTGCATTGTATAAAGTCATACAAGAAGCTCTTTTCAGTTTCCAAATCAATAATCGCCTCGTTGCTGTAGATTTCTTCGAGTTGCTTCTGCATGTTTTCCAGCTTCTCGGCGGAGATATCGAAGTTGTCGATTATTTCAAAGGTCTCTGCATGGGCTATCGCTTCGAGTGCAATACCAACCAACTGCTCAATCAAAAGACCCTGCCCGCTCATATGCTGTGCAAACCTGTGAAGGACAATACTGTCGTCTGTCGCTCTTTCGATATCGCCGATGTGAAGCGACCACGGGATTTGCAGGAAGGCTACTTTTTGCATAAGTTTCTTGTACCCGGTCATGGAAGGCATGATTACGCCCGTCACTTGAGCGGCCATATCCGGAATCCGCCCCTGGCTGGACTTGCCCTCGTAGACGTTCCAGTAATGAGGCTTGGCGGCCCCTTGCCTCAAGGTGTCAAGTGCTTCGGCGTCCCGGGCAAGAAACTCCTCGAGCGCATCCCACTGCTCGCTTGTGAATTGCTCGGGCAAGAGGCCACCGAACACATCCTTCAATTCATTCGGCACTTCCTTACTCAGTTCGACGGCCCGCTCATAATACGGCAGGGCGTTTAGATCATCGCTCCTGCCGCCCCTGACGTGCTCGTTCATCCACTGCACATAATCAACACTTATCACAGGTGTGCCGATGCTCAGATACGCCCCCCGCGCTATGACGCACAGCAAAAGAATGCCCGCAACCTGCATCGTACCGATGAGCATCTTCAGCCACAAAGGTCTGCACCGTTTCTTACCTCGCTTAATCAAATTTCCAAGCATTTTTATATCTCCAAAACCAGTGACCTTCTTTTCGGCGACACACTCTCTGTCTTTGGCATCTTCACAATCAGCGAGACCATCGACAAAATGCCCCAGAAGTTCGGCCCTAACCTCATCACGCACCTTCCGCCGATATCGTATCTTCTTTACAACAAGATCGATATAATCCCGCGCACAATCGGGCAGATTTTCAAATTCATTCTGTTCCATCATAAACCTGCTATTGCAGTTTTTAAGGTGCGGCCTCTGACGCTGCTTTCACCCGAAGACACCGCCGGACTACCCTGTTAAATAGTGCCTATCCCGTCAAATGCCCTCGGTGGTTTCTCCGGCGGCTCGAACTTGTCAGGATTCAACGGCCAAAAGACCCTGTCGCCGCCTTCGGATCTTCCCCAGCGCCTTTCCGGGTTCTCTTTGCCGCCGTTGTCCTGGAAATCTCCCCCGATGCTGTACAACACAAAATCGCCGTTGCGTCTGACATAGGTCAGCAGACCTTCAGCGTAGGGATCATCAGGCAATTCTTTTAGATAACCGGCTTCCTTCAGTTGATCCAGGCTCTCGGGCAATGCGCCCTTGTCAAGCTCCCATCGCTTCACCGCCAGAATCGTCAAAACAGCGTCATGGAGCGATTTGTTTTGATACCTCATTTCAGCGACCCGTTCAATGGCCGGCATGATCGCCCAGAGGAAGCTGTATCGCCATTTGCTGTAAGATGAGAGTAGTTCTTCGACGCGTTTGACGTCTCCTGAGTGCAATTGGTAAGGACTCATCTTGATGGTCTTTTCCATGTGGTCGTAAAGTTTGTTGCCGGCGGTGAGTGTTTTGTTGCGTCCGGCGTGAACGACACCGGCGCCGAGATATACCAGTTCTTCGTCGCCTCCGCCAAAATCGCTGGTTATTTCAAAATACATTTTCGGGACGATGTGACCGCCTCCCGGACCGCCATCCGTAAAGAGGTGCTGCACCAGGTCCTCGAACATCAATTGCTCGTATCGGGCCGTCATATGCGGAAAACCGTCCTTGAAAATCGCCGCAAGTTCCTGCTGGACCCTCGCCATTTCCTCCGACGACAACTTATCCTTTGCGGCCGCCACAATGACCTGCTCCTGCCCCAATCGAACCATCGCCTGCCCCACCAATTGCTCAATCAGCGTCCCCTTG
>JAGHBX010000030.1 GCA_021160785.1 Planctomycetota bacterium
AGATACGCTAAGTACAGTTTGTCAAGCTGGCGTTTGAGTCGGTGGTCGGTAACTTTGCCCGAATCCTTCATGCGTTTTAGAAATTCAAAGTCGTCGGAGTTGGTGTAGATATCGTTGATCTCCAGCCGCAGTTCCTTGAGCCTGGCGAAATGCTCCTTTGCGCCGGTCACCTCAGAGGTATACACAGTGCGATTCGTCTCGGCGCCAAGCGGGTCAACGACACTGACATGTCGATCAATAAACGCCTGCATCAGTCTTTCTTCCTCCGAAACACAGCCGGCAACCAGACCGGCCGCGACAATCGCCAATACACCAATACGCAACCACGCCATAAACGCACCTCACTAAATCCGACATATCCGAACGCATCGTCAAAAACCGCTCCAAAACACCACCGAATCCTATACCCCAAACAGACAATTGTCAACAAACATTCCCCCATCAATTGAAGCCTGTGCCCATTGGGTACAGCTAATGATAAGAGTTGCTGTAAAAAACTTGATTTTCCGACGGGGACACTGGTTGAGGTACGTCAAAGAAATGAAAATCAGTTGCTAAATTCGTGCTTTTGCTATTGTTACTGCTGAAATATTTTCAAAATGAAGTAGGAAAGCTTGAGTTTTCGAGACAGATTTGATATTCTATTAGAAAAGAGGCTCAGTCCCGGCGCGCCGGGATAGCTGAGCTAAGATATAAAATGTTATATGGGAATCCCGGTTAATATAAGAAATGTCAGATTGTGATACCTGTCAAGTCAAAAATGTTATGTGCTTGCACCATTATAATTGTTGGTGCGACTATTTGTTATGGCCAGCCAATTATTGTCAACCATAATTGTGCTGCAAGCTTCCATGACATACCAGACTACTGGATCGAACGGGCGAAAGCTGATTTACATATTGCGTATCAGCATACCTCTCATGGCAGCCAACTGGTTACAGGGATGATCGCTTTAGAGAATTTTCCGGCGTTTAGTATGAAATATGAATGGAGCGATAATGGTTCGAGTGGTTTGGATTTTGACGATTATGGTATAGCGGGCGTTAAGCCAGATTTGAGCCAAGGCGATTATATTGATGAGCATGGCGTCACTCCGTGGGTAACTTCTACCAGAAACCTTTTGAACAATCCTGCAAACTCTCACGTTAATGTTATTATGTGGTCCTGGTGCAGCATCAATGGCCATGATATTCCACGCTATCTCACTAATATGGAAATTTTAGTCAGCGAGTATCCATCTGTTGTTTTCGTGTTTATGACCGGCCACGCAGAAGGTCAGGGGGAAGACAGTTATATCCACACAGCAAACCAGCAAATAAGACAACATTGCATTTCCAATGACAGAATCCTGTTTGATTTCGCTAATATAGAAAACTATGACCCCAATGGGAATTATTACTATGACAGGCCGATGTGGGATGATCTGGATTATAATCCCGATCGTTCAAGTAACTGGGGTTATGAATGGTGCAATACCAACGTTGGCTCAGAGTTAGAACAGTTAACTACCGGCAACGGGGTCAGCGGGTATAGCGGTTGTGGCAGTTGTGCACACTGCGGAAGTGCTGGAGAAAAGAACACTATAAACTGCGTCCTGAAGGGGCAAGCATGCTGGTGGATGTGGGCAAGACTTGCCGGATGGGATGGAGTAACTTACGCCGAATGCCCAAACCTGAACGACTCCAGCATTGTAAACTTTGGCGATCTTGCCGTCTTTGCAGAAAATTTTCTCGGCGATTCCAGTGAACCAGGCGATCTTGATGGCGACAACATCATCGACCTGAACGACCTGGCGATCATTTCCGCTTACTGGCTGCTCGATTGCAGTACCTATTAATCCCTCATCAATTTTGCGACGACATATGTTCATGCTGTTTTGAAGCATAAGGAGATAAGGGTGACAAGCTTTTGGAGGAACATGGTGAACGGTATATTCCAGCGTCGATTGTTTTTGCTGATCTGTCTGTGCGGGTTCTGGGCAACGGCGGCTATTGCTGCAAATCAGGTGGTCGTCTACCGGGCGCCCCTGACGGCGCATAAGAGCGATGAGTTCGGTATGACTGTCGACGGCCAGGCGGTATTTGTGGAGCGTTTGCAGGTCGAAGAGGGAGACCTGCACAACAGGTTCGGCGGCTGTGAGGAGTTGAGTTACCACTGTGTGCGTTTTGCCTTCGAGGGACAGGTCCGGATCAAAGTCAGCGTAACCCGGACGATTGACGGCTATCGCCTGCGTCCAGTTAGTGCAGGTATTTCCGCGGCTGCTAAAGGCTCGGCGATCGAATTCACCATGCAAAAGCCCCGCAACCTTATGCTTCAGGTCGGCTCGGCGTGGCTGTACATCTTCGCCGATCCTTTGAAAGATGATGCGCCCCATCTGGACAGACTAAAAAAAGGTAAGTTTAAGGGTGATATGAGGCTCTCGATCCGGCTGGACAAGAATAATCGCAAAGTCGTCAACCTCAAGGACTATGACGTCGATCCCACCGGCGAGAAGCTTTGTACTCGCGGTATTCAGCGGGCGATCATCGATACAGCGGTCGGGCCGTATCCGGGTGGAATTCTGTATGTTCCGGCTGGTGTCTACAAGACGGGCACGCTTCGCTTGTACAGTGGTGTAACGCTATACCTGGCGGATGGCGCCCTGATCCAGGCCAGCCGAAACGCGACGGATTTTCCCCTGCCCTTTGGCCCGGAGCGCGGTGCTCCGAACCGCGATTACGGCTACGAATACGCTCTGATCCAGATTCATCACGCCACCAACGTTGCGATCAGGGGGCGTGGCACGGTAGACGGCGGCGGCCCGGCGAACGGACGATTGAAGATTATCCATGCCGAAGACAGCCGCGACGTTACAGTTGAGGACATCGTTATTCGCAATACGACCGGCTGGATGTTTCCGATACTCCACTGTGAGAATGTGACGGTCAAAAATACCCGCGTCATCAGTCCCATCACAAGTAACACCGACGGCATCAATCCCGACTCTTCGATCAACGTTACGTTAGACGGCAACTTCATCTGCTCGGGCGATGATTCCGTGGCGGTCAAGGCAACGAATTTCGGCATGTGGCTGCGCGACGAAATCAAGAACATCCGTGTAGTCAACAATGTTATGTTGACCTTGAAGAGTTCGCTGAAGATCGGCACCGAAACGCAAGCGCGCCATATCCACGATATCGTCTTTGCGAACAACGATATTCTGATGGCCGACCGCGCGTTTACAATCTACCTCAGAGACGGCGCCCTCGTCGAGAACGTGATATTCCGCAATAACCGTGTAGAGATGGCCGGCGGCCTGCGGGATGACAGGGACCGTATTATCGATATTGAGATTTCCACCCGCAAAGACGATATCTGGCGCAGCCCGCGTTTCAACGAAGCTATAGAAAATCCAGGCAGCATCCGAAATGTGCTTTTCGAAAATACAACTGTCAGCACGAAGGACAGCCGCTATTTGATCCCTTCCAGGATCAGCGGGCACAATAAGGCTAACATGGTCTCAGATGTAATATTCCGCAACTTCACGGTGAATGGTCAAAAAATTGTAGATTCGTCAGTATCCATTGGCGTGGGAAATACGCCCAGGACAATCACTTTTATGAAAGTGGAAACGGAAACCACCCGGAACATTACCTTTCAACAGGCAAAGGAGAATTAAAATGGAATGTCGGTGGAATCTCTGTCTCATCGTCGTGAGTTGGTGCTGAAGAAAGGTGATTAAGGCAATGAGTAAAGAAGCGAACGTAAGTAAAAGAAGGCTGCTGTCTCAGGCAGTATTTATTGTAAGTGTTATTATTTGTTTCCTTTGTTGCCCTTTGACTTATAGCGAAGCGGCAGAGACTTCGCGAGATAGTCAGACTCTCAGGATACAATGGCTTCCGCTTACCATGGATCAGGAATACATCGCCGATTGCGCCAAGCTCGCGCGCGAGTTTGACGTGGACGCATTTCATTTGAGCCACACCATCGTCATGGATGCTGAGGACGTGATTAAGGACAAGAATCGCCGAGCTGAAGTCCTAAAGGCCATGAAGACTATGAAGAATGCCGACCTGGAAATATGGTGCTGGACGCACGAGATAACGAAACTCCCCGCCGGCATGAAGAAAGGACAGTTCAATCTGCGCGACCCTCGGCTGAAGAAATTCCTTCAGGACAAATATGATAATTTCGTGACGGAGGTTTTACCCGGACTGGATGGGATCATCCTGACGTTGGCCGAGACAGGGGTGAAGGTTTACCAAAACGTCACAGCCGATGAGGCGCGCCGAAATGTCAGCGACCTCGTCGGTATCCTGGACGAATCCCTGTCACGTCATGATGTGGGACTGGCGGTGCGTTCCTTTGTGTATAAGAAAAAAGAGCTGGAGATAGTCGAGGCGGCGACAAGCGATATGCCCGCCGACGTGTCGGTAATGAGCAAGATCTATCCGCACGACTGGCAGCCGTACTATCCCATCAATCCAATCATCGGCGCCATCGGCGGGAGGGAACAATGGGTCGAGTTTGACCTCGGTTTCGAGTTCGAGGGGCAAAATACCATTCCGTATTCGGACCCGCACGGGCGGATAAAGCAGTTAAACCACTCGTGGGACAAGGGTGTCCGGACGGTCTGCCTGCGACTTGACCGTTATCATGGCGACGAGGGCAAGAGTGCGATTCATACTCCCTGGGGCAGATTGAACCTGACGGTGTTTTCCGAGTTCAAGAAGAACAGGAACGTCAAGGCCGCCGAGATCATATCGAAGTGGGAGCAGGGACAATTCCCGGGTGCGTGGAAGGTTCTGGAATTGTCGACGGAGATAACACGGCGAGCAATGTTTCCGAAGAAGCAGTGGTATCAGAATCACTCCGTCATTCCGGATTACGGGTATGCAAAGAGCCACCTGGTAAATGGCAGCGCCGACCGCCTGGCCACATGGACCGGCCTGAAAGAGGACAAGCGTTCCGAGAGTTTATGCGATAAGCCCACGGGCGAATGGTACCGCGAGATTCTTGCAGAAGATACGCAAAACCTGCGCGACCTGGAACGAATTGATAAAATACTCTCGGAAAATAAAATCGATCTTTCCAAATATCCTGTTTGGGAAAGGGGGCTAAAGGCGTTGCGCATAAACGCCGAGTTGTACGCGGCGAGCAAGAAGGCCTATTTCGCGGTCCGGCTGCATGAGAACATGCCCGATGCCATGCCGAAAGCCAAGGCCGCCGCCTGTATCGATGAATTTGAGCGGGTTGCCAAGAGGTTGGATCCCTTGCCTGAATATGCCAGATGTCGCAAGTACTCCGGCTCAACCCTGTCCAAAGCTGTGGAAAGTCTTCGCAAAGAACTTTAGAGATATGCCCCAATTATTCTTGTGCAGGATTGTGAACAGCCTTTTGTACTGTTGCATTCTGAGATTGTGATGTCGTATAGCTCTCTGAGGGCGTCTCTTATGTTTCCCTTGTGTTTGCGGTAGAGGTTTTCTATCAGTTTGTCGTCCGTTTGGCCGCTGAGTCCGGCGACGATTTCTTTGAGCAGTTTGGGGCTTGTCGAACATTCGATCAGGGTCGGGAGCATGTTGGGTCTGTGGGAGGTTATAATGAGGCCGGCGTTTGCGCGATTGATCTGTCTTTTGATTCGATGCCATACGAACCTTTTCAGATGGTCTGCGCCGTCGATCAGGAGGATATCAAACGGATCGCCGTCGAGGATTTCATTGATCCTGCTCATTGGCGCCGAGATATCTATGGTTACGAAGATGCTTCGGTATGAAAGGCCGTGCTTTGCCAGGCGGCGTGCGATATCTTCGATGAGCGTTGTCTTGCCTGTTCCGTCCGCGCCTACGATAGCAGCGCGGTAGTGCATGGCTTCCAGCCGGGCTAACAGCTCATCCCATGTGCATGTCTGAGGCGTATAGCGGATTTGCAGAACCCTGTCGGTTGCAAACGGATTATTCTTGGCTGTTATCATCGTCGGATTGTGCCGAGGCGATGTTGATTTCGGCACCGGTGGGCGATATGGTTATTTCGAGCCTTTCGCACTGATTGCCGGGCTGCGCTACGGCTTCCAGCGTCCATATCAAGGCGATTAGTCTGCCGGAAAAGCTGTACGGGCCCGGCGGGGGATCGAAGTTGAATTGCCTGGTTTCGTATTGTGCGGGGCTGTCGAAGGTTACCGAATCGACAATGCCGACGTCTTCGGTTCCCTTGCCGCGCGTGTACCATATCAGCCGCAGGTCCACGGATCTGGGCTGCTCGACGAAATCCCACTGTATCGAGCCTGCGATCGGTTCGCCGGGCAGATACTGCGTTTTGCCGTTTTCGGTTTCTATCTTCAATTCGTTCATTTGCTTACCTGTCAACCTGCCGGGGGGTTATTGTAACGTCGAACTCGTCTTTGATGTCTGGCCATCGTTTTATATCGCCTGCGACATTGAGCGACCAGATGATCTTGTTGTTGTCGGCTGTAAATGAGTGCATCGTTTCTGCGGGCACGGCAAATCCGACCTCTCCAAAGGACATCTGCGTCGGCTCGGTCGTTTGGGCTAATTGGAATGTGAAGAACGTGTTCTTGTCCGTATACGTTTTTGTGCCGCGCCGATATCTGCATTCTTCTCGCGCCTGGAGCGTTATTACCAGTTCGCTGATGCGGTTTACGCGTCCTAAGATTTCCCACGTAAGATGCGCCGTCGAGCCGAGCGGGATTCGGGACGAACTCAGGGTGAGTTTGGCCTTCGGGTTGAACAATGCCAGGAACTGATGTATCACTGCGATTATGACGCCGAGACCCACCAACACGAAGATAGAGATAAACGCCGCCAGCCCCCATTGAGGGCGACCTGCCTGAAAGCTCTTGACGATATTGACAACAAACACCGAAACGACGCCGTTCCAGAACGCCGCGAAGATAATCAAGAACAGCAGTTTTGCCAGTCGGGAAGACTTTGCCCTGAGTATAACAGGTCCGGCGGAATCTGCGCCTGCGGGTGCGTAGATGTTGTCATCCGGGCGGGCGGTCTTTGTTTCGGGGAGCCATTCGGCGGCGCGGGCGCCTTTGCTTATGATTCTGCGTTTACTCTTGCGTGTTATGCCGACAATGCCGCCAAGGCCTACCGCCACAAAGACAAGCGGTATGAGCCCAAAGAGCATCATCGGCTGAAAACCGCGCACGAGCACGGCTTGGGCGGGGTTATCGGGATTGACGAAGCAAACGGGATTTTTTGCTTTTCGATACTTGTCGACGACGGCCCGCTTGCCGGAACGTCCGCTGGAGGATCCGCCCATGAAGTTGTAACGATCGCAGATGAAAGTCTTGCCTTTGAATTCGTATTGGTAGGAGATATCGATGCTGTATGTTGTGCCGTCGCTGTCTGAGTGGCTCTTGACTTGTGCACTGAGAATCCTGCAGGGAGTCTCGACCCATGATCGCGCGGCGATGACGTTCTTGATCGGGAGCACCAGGAGAAAATAGGAGCCAACAAGGCCTGCGATTGCGAACATGGCAAAGACTATAAAGCCAACAAACTTACCGCGTTTGTTTCTCCCGGCTTTTGACGCCAACGGGCGACCGTCGTCGGATTCCGGCCATGAACCGTCCATGCCCCTGCGTTTTGATCCTATGCGAAATTTCATTTAGCCCCGTCCATATCTCGTCAGCACTCCACATTCATCCGGCAAAGACGATCCCATCAAGTGCAGCAATTATAGCGTACCTTCGGAGGAGTTGCAAAACCAAATAAAGGTTCGGAACCCGTTTCTTTGACCCTTTGAATTCTCCCGGTCACTGATGTGAAAGCCAAAGATCGATAAGCAGCAGCAGGTCCTTAACATCGACCACGCCATCACCCCCGTCAGGTGCAATATCCGAATATGGCGAACCGGCCAACCTCCACTCTGCAGCCATCAAAGAGACGTCCTGCAGATCGACATCATCGTCTCCATTGAAATCAGGAGATGAACTGATAACTACTTGCGTCTCAATCAGGGCGATGTCATTTTCATGGGCAATGTCTGCCTCTGTGCACGAGACATTTGCACTGTTTGTAATAACAGCTTCCACGTCACATATCACGCGGACAACAAGCGTCATGCTTTCACCTCGTTGAAGTTCTTCAAGATTCCATGTTACAGTATTGTTCTCTATAGACCAGTCGCCTTGGCCGACATTAGCCGAAACGAACACCACTTCATCCGCCAGGGTATCAACCAGAACAATATTCGTAGCATCATCCGGGCCGTGATTTGTAACTGTTACAGAGTAGTTCAGGTTAGAACCGACTCTGCCCGGACTCGGCACGGTCGTAATATCAACCGACAAATCCACAAATGGAAGTATCTCCTGCTCCATGACAAAGATATCCCCGTCCCGATTGGTATCGCCAAGGTTTACAAGCAGGTTGGCGGCATATGATTCGAATGCAATGCAACTGCCGTCTTCGTTTACAGCGGGCAGGAAACTGCCGTCGTCGCCATCTGCACCGCAGGGACATTTGCTGATCTTCCTGGTAGTTTCCAGTATCATGTCATGCACGAAGACATCACGAGCCCAGATATATGCTTCGTCTCCGTCCAGGTTCGTTGCCTGGGATTCGAAGACAACGAATCGTCCGTTTCCGCTGATATCCGCTTTGTAACTGTAGTCATTGCCCTGTATGGCATCGGAGGAGATGCTCGCCCTCCTTGTTATACCGCTCATAAGGTCATGTACAAACACGTCACTTTTGTTATTGCTGTCGCCTTGTACAAGATTTGACGCTATAGAATCAAAGGCCACATATCGACCGTCATCGCTGATCGCAGCGGCCCATCTTTTGCTGGCACTTTCCATGCAGCATCGACCGTTACCGATTATTCCATCGCTGGAAACACTTACAACCGTAGTCTCATCGCCTATTCGATCATGTACATATACGTCTGCATAATAGTTCGTATCCTGCTCGGAAAGATTGCGTGCCTCGGAAACAAATACCACCCATCGACCGTCTGCACTGATATCCACTCCCCACGAGTCGCGATCCGCCTGCGCGCCGTCGGTGGCGACACTGATAAGTTCGTTCTTACCTGTATGGCGATCATAAACGAACACATCCTGCCGATTGTTCGTGTCGCCGGGAACCAGATTGCTCGCATAGGATACAAATGCGACAAGACGTCCATCGGCGCTGATTGAAGGGGTGTTGCTGAAATTGTCTGCAGGGGCGCCAAGGTAACTTCGACTGATTAGGTGGGTAGTTCCGGCGTAGAGATTACGAAGGAATATGTCACTTTTGCCGTTAGTATCGCCCGACACCAGATTGGAGCAACTTGAGCTGAAGGCAACATAACGCCCGTTTGCACTGATTGAAGGGGATCTGCTTGATCCCTCAACTTCTCCCTCCACCTCATTACTCGAAACACTTGCACGCTGGGTAATGCCGTTTAGGCGATCACGAACAAAGATGTCAGAATGCCAGCTTGCCGACCAGCCTTGCCCATAATAAGTAATGTGCAGCGTATTATTATCATCAGGCACCAGATTAATTCCTATCGATTCAAATGCCACGTATCGACCGTTACTGCTAATCGACGGATTCTCACTTTCGTGGGGATCCCAGCCCAGCGGGTCCCACTCAGTGGGAGGTGCGTGGACGCCGATGGTTTCTTCGCCTGCAGAGTTGACGCTGGCGCGCTCCATCACACCCGAACAGTCGGCAGGGTCGCTGGTAGTGCTGACAGTCGCCGTGGGCCCATCGTCGCTGATGTTACCTGAATAATCCTGGGCCTCGACCTTGATGAAGAAACTTGTATTCGGCGTAAGGCACTCGATGGTAATCGATGTATCATCAGCCTGCATGGCCAACACCCATTCGCCGCCCCGATAGATATACAGATTATAGGCATAGATGCCCACATTGTCCTCGGCAGAGGAAAAGGTCAGTTCTATGCTTGTAGACTGACGATTCGATGCCGAAAGGCTCTTTGGTTCCGGCCAATAAGGAGGGCTCAAATCCACCGTATTCACCGTCAGATCAGGCCCATTCGTCGTCCAGTTCCCGGATGCATCCCCTGCCTCGACATGGAACATGTATTCCACCGAGGGGCTAAGGCCCGTGACCGCATAGCTCTGGACATCTCCACCCACCTCGACAAGTTCTTCCTCAGGCGATGGATACAGGCGAATATAAATCTTATAGCCAGTAACGCCCTGATCATCTTCTGCTGCAACGGGCCATCGAAGCGTCAGAGTCGTCTCTGTGATATCCTCTGCTATGAGTGTTGCTTCGCCTGGCCATGTCGGTGCGCTGTCGGCAGTGGTGATGGTGACAGTCGGTCCGTCGTCGCTCCAGTTATCGGCTGCATCACCCGCTTCGACTTTGAACGTATATTCCGTGGCGGCCGACAATCCGGTAATCTCATATTCAAGAGGATCGACTCCTGTAGTAGTAAGCAAAGAGTCATCCTGATATATCCTGTACTGTGTTACCGCTTCATTGTCC
>JAGHBX010000608.1 GCA_021160785.1 Planctomycetota bacterium
ACGGCATCAGTTCCTCACCTTGCCGCATAAAAAACTGGAAAGAGGTCATAAGTGTCGTCGGCCATCAAAGGAGAATTATAAAGGCGGACGGTGCTAATCATACCGTCGAAAGCCCTGTTCAAATCATACCCTCTGATTCCTATGTTCAATCGACTGCTGGAAGAGTCCGGCGCCGGTGTTGCATAAGTACTCGATCCGGCTGGTTGCCCGTCTACGTAAAAATCGACAGTATGTTTTTCGTCGTCATAAACCACAGCGACATGTTGCCATTTATCCAGGCTGATTACATCGGGGTCCGACCGCAGCACCCATCCGCCGTAAATCACGTATGACAACGACCGGCTGGATTCTTCGATAAACATGGAAAAACCTGTTGAACCATTGCCCTTGTCTACAATTCTTCCCCAGCCGTTTTGTCCGAATCCTGCGGGATTGACGCAGGCGCTGATTGTCAAACTGCCCGTGAGGTTCATGCTTGAGTCGGTTCCGCAATTTACGTAATCGTCGACTCCGTCAAACATCAGGACGCCATACTCGGTCCATTGAGGCCCATTCACCAGGGCGCCGATATTTCCGTATTCCGAGGAATCGGCGACTACTGAGCCGGATTGCTCATTGAACTTCCAGAAGGCTTTAAGGGCCGAGTTGTAATATGGAGTTGTCGTCGAGGCCATTACGTTTCCGGACAAATCTGAGATGTTGCCGCATGTGAGCGTATAGGCCGGCGCGATGTGGCTCGAGGTCCTCAGGACTACACGGTCGCCGGCACTGTCTACGCCGGCGCTGATTATAGATATATCGTTATCGATTTGATAATTATTGATGTCCTCGGCGGACAAAGGTTCGACAGCTTCGTTAAAGACAACCGTGACGGAGTTGACGGTTGACGCCACGGAAAGCACCGATGGGGCGCTGTCGTCGGTTTGCTTAACAACAACAGTGACAGTAACCGTATCGGTGTCGGTCATGCCTTCGTTATCGGTAACAGTCAGTGAGATCGTGTGTTGACCGGGGCGTAGTTCAACGACCGGGTCAACGCCGGCTGCTATTTCCGCATTGTCAAGGGTCCAGATATAGCGGACGATTTGGCCGTCGGCGTCGGTTGAGGCGGCAGCGTCAAGTGCAACCATCTCCGAGCCGCTATTATCAATATCGACGACAGTCTGGTTGACGCCGGCGTCGGCAACCGGCGGACGGTTGCCCGTCGTTTGGCCGTATTCGAAGCAACCGGCATCGGCGGGGCCAATGCGAGAGTTTTGGCGCAAATCTGTTTCGGGCGCCATGTTGTCGACGCCAAAATCGATGGCGACGGATTGCGCGCTTAGCTGATATGGATATTCACCTGAGTACGGATAATGAGCTGAGGTTGAATTAAAGAAGTTTTTCCCGGCAAAACCCTCTTCGACAATACTGTTGCTTGTGGGCGAAAACTCATTATAAAAGCAGACCCATCCGCAACCGCTTGCTCCCAACCGGCCAAAAATGTTGCCGCCCTCGCTGACCCTTTGCCAGTTTCCGTGCTCTTCCAGTTGAAATCTTCCGGTAACGATGTTGTTGTATATCGCCAGACCCGACCCGTCAGCGTTGCTTGCGAAAGTAATTGTTACGTCATCGATAAATGTATTGTTTCGGAATATGCAATTGGGTCCCACATCGATGAACTCTGTCCACCATTGCGTGCCGGTGAAGTCGGAGGTCTTATAGACAAGGTTGTTTTCGACGAGCATGTTCCGATATCCCTCGGCGCCGGCCCAGTCCTGATAGAATCGTATCGGTCTGGTGTTGCCGTAATTGTAAATGATGTTTCCTCGAATAACGGTGTTATGGCTGTGTATCGCGATTCCGGAGCCGTGAACGCTCGGGTTCCAGTCGGCTCTCTGGTCGTGAATAACATTGTACTCAAGGACATAATTTTGCCCGCCGCCGGTTTGGATTCCGCTGCTCATTGTATCGTGGATGTGGCATTTGCTAACGACGATGCTGTCGCAGCTTTCCAGTTGTATGGCGTCGCCGGATTCCCCGCCGGAGTAGTAAATTTCACAACCTTCGATCAGGATGTGTTTGGCGGCCCTGGTGAAAATGTTTCCGTATGACGGGCCCGAACCTCCCTGGCGTCCGTGAGCTTTGCAGTCGATGATATCTACGTATGATCCATATTGGACTTTGATACAGGCGTCGTCGGAAGTGTTTTCGACATCAAAACCTTCGATAGCAATGTAGAAATTTGTGTTGCCGACGTTGTCTCTATAGATGCCGTCAAAGAAAATCCTTGAAAAGCGAGCTGAGTAGGGTGTGCTGCCGGGGTTGTTTCTATAAGTGATATAGTTGTTGCTTGTACCGTGTCGGTCGTTTGAAGTAAAGGTGGCCGTGCCGTAGTTGCCCGGCATAAGATTGACAATGTCGCCGGCGTTGACGGTTGATTTTGCTTTGTTTATCGTCCTCCATGGGTTGGATGCCGAACCTCCTGCCGAATCGTTACCGCCGGCGGGATCGACATAATACACTGCTGCCTGCGTCACGGCCGACGTCGCAAGGATTACCGCCATCAGCAGGCACAGAGTAATTGGCCACAAATGCAACCTCGCGCCGGGTTTCTTCACTGCTTGAAATTCATCTCGTGATCGTTCCAGGCGTGCAACAGTATTGCACAGTATCGCTTTTTTACAGATTCTCTTCATTTCCATGTACACTTTCCAATAAACATAAACTAAACATAAACAAAAATGATTTAACAGGTTACGGTCACTTAGAGTGGGGACTTTCCCCATACAATAACTAACAAGCGAACAGCAAATTCCATGTAATTTGCGGCGTAGTCCGGCCACGTCCGTATATGCCGCCCCATCTATAGGACTCACCGGGTTCTGACTTCTTAATATAGCCCAATACCGCAGATATAGTGAAGCACCCTCAACTTACCAGGCCCCTACGTGAGTCTATTAAATTTTGTTAGCAAAAAAAGTTAATTTTCGCAAACGAGTTACACATATATATCTACTCTTTTGGACTATGCCTTTACCATCGGCTTGATTTTTGAGAAAATTCAGATCTGATCTTTTCGTCTAAGGCCGTTCCTTTTTTTCTAATTCTCGATTTTAGTTAATTCACACTGTCCCTTTGCCGACGCATCACCTGATTATGAATTGTTAGGGGAAGCAATTTGGGGGTAGTTGTACTTACGATGTTCTGGTTGTCGGCTGTTTTCGTTATATCGGCAACAGTTTTAACCGCCGCATAATAGCCGCTCAAACATGCTGCAGCACTGCATCAATTACGATGTAGCTGTGTTGAGTAAGACATTCTCAACTTTCCCTTAAGAATATATAAAAAAGAGAAGTCGGCGCCGCCGACGGGGACGGAGTCTATGAACACCAATACAAAATGCCGGGATAAGAAGAATATCAGACGCATTGCTGCGTTCGTAATTACCTGCATTGCAATTGCCTGCTGCATTCTCGCTGCCTGGTATGTTGGCGCGAAACGTCGAATACCGTTCGTGAAGAGAGTTGGTGAGTATTCTATCGGAATATACACGGGCACAAGTCCGTTCGATCTTTCGCCTTGCCCGGAAGTCAACAATCCTGTTTTAACCGCTCGTGATGTGTCAGATGTATCCGCAGGATTTGTAGCGGACCCCTTTATGGTCAGAGAAAACGGTATGTGGTATATGTTCTTTGAGGTGTGGAATAATTCAACAACGCAAGGGGATATAGGGCTTGCCGCCAGTAAAGACGGGTGTAACTGGACATACAGGCAAATTGTCCTGGACGAACCTTTTCATTTGTCCTACCCCAACGTTTTTAAATGGAACGACGAGTATTATATGATCCCGGAAACCCGGCTTGCCTATGCCGTGCGTTTGTACAAAGCCGTTGAGTTTCCTCAGCGGTGGACATACGTCAAAGACATGGTAACGGGAAACTATCTGGATCCTTCCATTTTTCACGATGGCCGGCGCTGGTGGATGTTTGTCTCTGAAAGATGCGATGTCCTCCACCTGTTTTACGCTGATGATTTAACCGGCCCCTGGTTCAGGCATCCCGAGAGTCCCGTGATAACATTGGATGGGAATATCGCCAGGCCGGGTGGGCCGATCCTGCGGTACGATGGCCGAGTGTACAGATTTACACAAGACTGCGACCCCACATACGGCAATCAGGTGCGTGCATTTGAAATCACAGAGCTGACAACCAACAGTTATAAAGAAACGCCGGTTCCCAACAATCCCATATTGAAAGCGACCGGGCAGGGCTGGAACGCCGAAAAAATGCACCAACTGGACCCGCACAAACTCGATACGGGCGGATGGATTGCCGCCGTTGACGGATATGGCAACAGGCTTGTATTCGGCTTTGAATACTAAGATGCAAAATACTCTTGGGGAGAAGTTTCCATTTGAAAACGTTTCCAGCAAAACCGCATGACAGCATGCAGGAAGTGATATACACTCCGGGTTCGCATAAAAAAACGGGTTTGAGGCAGTGGCGGCAAATGGTCATTGAACTCGTCGGGGGCAGGGAGCTTATATGGCGTTTTTTCCTGCGGGAATTTTCGGCACGTTACAGACAGTCCTTTTTCGGCTACCTGTGGGCGGTCATACCGGCAATCGCAACCGCAGCAACCTTTACATATCTAAATCACAGCGGCACACTTCCGATAGCAAGAACCGATATACCTTATCCTGTCTACGTTTTATTGGGCATGACAGTGTGGCAGCTTTTCGCCACGGGGCTCACCAGAAGCGCTCAATGCCTGGTCAACGCCCGTGCAATCATCACACAGATCAACTTTTCACGCGAGTCGCTGGTGATAGCCGCCTTTTGTGAAGCGGCGTTCAATTTTCTGATTCGCATTGTTGTGATAGCGGCGGCCTTTGTCTGGTTCAAAGTCGTACCGGCATGGACGGTTCTTTTGGCGCCGTTGATGCTGATCCCACTTGCCGCAATGATCATAGGCTTTGGTTTTATTCTGGCGCTGGCAAACGGAGTTTTTCGAGACATCGGCAATTCACTGACGATGCTTCTGACCTTTGCAATGTTCCTGACTCCGGTGGTATACCCTCCTCCCAGCCAGGGGGCCAAAGTGCTCATCAACTATTTGAACCCGGTCAGTCCATTTGTCATTGCGGCGCGCGATCTCGCTATCCGGGGCCGGCTGAGTCAGCCGACGGCATTGTTGTGGGCAAGCGTCTTCGGTGTTTTGGTTTGTTTAATATGCTGGCGTATCTTTCATCTTGCCATGTCGCGTATTGCAGAGAGAGTTTGAGAGATGAGTGATTACATTGCCATTGGCATTGACGGCGTATCCAAAAAGTTCTGCCGTGATTTGAAGCGATCGATGCGGTACGGCTTTTCGGATGTGCTAAAGGATACTGTCGGTTTTCGTGTCAGATCGGACGTTCTGCGCAAGAAGGAATTCTGGGCAATAGACGAAATATCACTCGAGATCAAAAAAGGCGAAAGATTTGGAATCATTGGTCCCAATGGTTCAGGGAAAACCACACTTTTGAAGATGATAAACGGAATATATGGGCCTGACAAAGGGTCAATTTCAGTCAAAGGCAGAGTCGGCGCATTGATTGCTGTGGGCGCCGGGTTTCACCCTCAATTGACCGGCAGAGAGAATATCTACATCAACGGTGCGATTCTTGGAATGAGCAGACGTCAGATCAAAAACAGATTTGACCGTATAGTCGAATTCGCCGGGCTTGGGGACTTTCTCGACACCCCGGTTAAATTCTATTCGAGTGGGATGTTTGTAAAGCTGGGTTTTGCAGTAGCTGCACATTGCGAGCCGGACATTCTGTTGGTAGATGAAGTTCTGGCGGTTGGCGACATCGCATTTCAGGCAAAGTGTTTGACTCGGCTGGAAGAACTGAAGAACAGAGGTGTTACTACACTGCTCGTTTCACATCATATGCCGAAGATCGGCAGTTTCTGCGAACGAGTGCTTTATCTATCGGGCGGCAGGGTGAAAATCCTCGCAGAACCTCACATAGCAATTAACGCCCTGGAGAGTGACATGCACCATACAAAGGGTCGGATCAAAGGCAACGCTCAGTGCCCCGGCTACACGCCGCTCGGAGGCGCCAGGATCGAGA
>JAGHBX010000146.1 GCA_021160785.1 Planctomycetota bacterium
CTGCATGATGTGCCTGTTTGTAGAAATGAACTGGGGATGCCCCGCAACTTCGTGGACCGACATCATGCGAACCTCTCCGGGGCGCAACTGCCGGGACAGCTTGCCCGAACCTGCGACTTTGCCCACGAAAGCGTCGTTCCAGAAGTCGTACACATAATAGTCCTTGTCAGGGTCCAATCCCAGCGTCCCTTCGGCGGTGCTGCCGGCCATTTCTACACCAATATCCATTCTATTATCGTTGTCAGTATTGAAGAAAGTCAACTGGCGCCATGACGGAGAGACCTCGAAGTCATATATCCTCGGGAATTTCTGCGTGAACGCATCGACGGGACGAGCGGTTTTGGGATTCGTATGGAACGGGAAAACTCGTGTCATGTCATGTATGATTTCCGGTGTCAACTGAGAAAAACTGTTCGCCAGCAGCAGCCGCCCCGTCGTAACATAAGACATCGTCAACAGACTGCGAACCACGTCGCGGTTTTCCCGCAGCCGGTAAATATTCTTGCTGTCGGTGTCGTAATTGACCACCACGCGATTCTTATACCAACGCAGGCCGCAGCGGGTCACGACTTGCGGACTGATCCGAGCTGTATCATTTTCCGTTCTCTGAGAAGCAACCAGTCCAAGGGAAATATCCGAACCCCGCTCCATATTTCGCTCGTGGACATAACATTCCGGCCCCAGCCCTTCGTTTGCCAGTTTGAAAATGCCCCGATATGCACTTGCCGTTGTGGCGTATTTATCTTCCATACCGCCGCCCGACGCCCAGCCCCGGGCGGGGTAATCGAACATCAAACCCTTAATGCCCCCCGATCGGTAATTGGCATAGACCTGTCGCATGTGTTTGACGAACCCGGGATCGGTGTAGTCATAGCTCCAGACGCGAAAACTCTTGGTCCAGGCATTGCCCCAGAATTCATCGTCATCCAGCGGTCGTTTATAGGAGTCATGCATCCAGGCGGTGCTGTTATTGAACAGCATGTGCTCGGGAAACTCGTGGGCGTAATCTTCCGATCGGAAACCGGTCTGGCAATATGTCAGCGGAATGCCGCCGCGTTCGGTCACGGCCTTGCCCCACTTCTCGGAAGTTTCATAAGGAGCCTTATATGTGCCGCCGGCAAACTTCCCAAGATTCGTACTTCCGTACATCTGAAAATGCTTGTCATCCCACCAGCCCTGCTGATTGTTCTTGCTGTAGCAGTCCGGCACCAGTCGCACGGCCGCTCGCGAGTATTTCAGGAAACCCGATTTGACGATCGCATCCATTTCCGCGACCGCCCCGACCGTATCGTTTTTTGCTTTGCCGCCTCCGTAGCCGCCGTGATTGGCATACCACAAACATACTGTCGGAAAATCGTACATGTTCAATTCGATCTTTTGCGCCAGCCGGACACTCCAGCCGTATTGCTCCAGGTTGTCAAACGGATTATCTGTAACGAAATCCACGTAGAAACGATCATCCGGCAGATACTGAACACCCGGATCGACAAGCTTTCCCACCGGGTCTTCGGCGTATAACTGACCTGCCATCCTGTGACGCGGCCTTGGGGTATCATTAATCGATGTCAACTGGTCCGTCAGCAAAGGTGCAGGGCCTTTCCGCAGCCACACCTCATTAACAACAGCGTAGCGGTCGTCTGTCTTGCTCTCAAAAAGAATCCTTATTCTGCCGGAGGCGTATGCCTTTGCCGGGATCGGCAACTCAACCTGTTCCGGGGCCGCTTTCTTTTTCGTATGCCACATGGGCAGCGTTCGATCATCCAGCAGAATACGTTTTTCTGTGTCTTTACCGCTGTCCACCGCTACCGATTGAATCCTGTCCTTACTGTCGGTATGCCACCAGGAAAAACCAAGGTAATACGTGCTGTCCTTATCCAGGCCGGCCGCTTCCAGCATAACACCGCCGTTTCCGATTGAGGCTGTTGCAATCTCGCTGCCCCATAACGCCTTGTAACTGAAACTGCGTCCTCCCTGGCCTTGTGTCAGGCGCAGGGACTCGCCGCCCGGCGCATCGTCACTTTTTTCATCAGGGAGATTCAGATAGCACGCCAGGGACTTATTGCCGTTCGGACTCGATGCCAGTTCGAGTTTCCGGGGCTGGCTGACAACGGCGAACTTTTCATAATCATGGTATGTCAATCCGCCCATAACCATCGAACAGCGTGTTTCGTTTTCGCCAAAGGTCACCAGCAGATTGTTTCGTGAATGAACATAATTGCCTTTATAGACGGCAGTGTATTTCTTGACTCCCCATTCCAGGGGCTCCCCTCCGCCGTTGCCATCCAACAACCGAAAGTTCTTTGTCATGTCGAATCCCGTAAAGAGCGTGCCTTCCGCCAGCGGCTTGATGAGCTTGACTCGAACAGGACTACTTGTCGAATTCTCAATGCCTCCTGCAAAGACGATGCAGCCTTTGGCTTTATACAAAGTTACTTCAAACAGGAGCGAAACCTCTCCCGGCTTGCTGCATCTTATGGTTACTGCTTTTCCTTTGCCGAGTTCATCCGATACCGCTCTGCTTTTCCATGTATGCACGAGACCAGGCGCAGGTGTTTTGGTATCATCGATCTGGAAACAGCCGTCTTTGATACAGACCGAATTGTCCCGCCGGTCAATCGCTTTGTACCGGCCTTTGGAAAGATCATACTCGAATCTGACTACATCATTTTCTATAACTACCTTGTCGTTTGACTCGGAAACTGTTACATCAGCGCCTGCAACAGCGCCGACAGCAAGAATAGCAAGGACAATTACCGAAACATTTCTTAATGATGAAAACATGCCCATTTCTTCCTTTCTGATATCCTGTTAGCTCCATATTGAATCCTTCCTTGGGCAACCCAGCCTTCCAATATCGCTACGATACCAAAATCTCCGTTGGATTTCCACTATGATGAATTCTGCAAAATGGCGCCGCTGTGCCTGAATTAGCCTTTCTTTGGGCGGTCAAATCCTGTATCATTGCGTAATAATATGGTTACTTGAAATCCGACGCAGTGGGCAAAACACCGTTATTTGCCCAACACAGGAAGCAGTATCGACAAAGGGATTGCACAGATGAATTCCAGGGAATGTATCCGCACAAGTCTGAGTTTTGAACAACCGGACCGTATCGGCGTCTTTGCCGGCTATGTTCCGGAGATTGAAGCGGCTCTCCGCAAAGGGGAGGGAATCACCGAATATGATCTTGGAGTTGCCCTTGGAAATGACATGGTGAAAAGTTGTGTCGGCCTTGAGATGAGTTTCTACGCCCAGCCTCAACCGGAATACACCGATGCCTGGGGGATCGGCTGGAAATATGTGAAAAATGATTTTGCCGTTTTTACTGAAATTGTGCGCCACCCATTAGCCGGCGACTACAGCAAGCTCGAGGCCTTTGATATTCCCGATCCTTTGGAAGATTCTCAGTATGAAGATTTCCGCAGAAAGAAGCAGTTGTACGGCGATGAGAAATGGCTGATCGGTTCCTGCCAGATCAGCATCTTCGAGGCGTGCTGGTATTTGCGCGGGCTCGATCAGTTCATGATGGATATGGCGCTTGAGCCAGACTACGCCGGCGCCCTGATGGACAAGGTCATGCAATTCCCCTTGAATGCCGCCCGAAAGTTTATCGAACTCGGAGCGGATATGGTCTGGTTCGGCGACGACGTCTCAATGCAGACCGGCATGATGATATCGCTTGACATGTGGCGGCGGTATTTTAAGGAGCGTTACGCGATGCTCTTTTCGGCATGCAGAGAGGCCAACCCGGACATCAAGATCGCATACCACAGTTGCGGCAACTGCCGGGAGATACTGGATGACATAATTGAGATCGGCCTGGACGTGCTCAATCCTCTCCAGCCCATGGCAATTGACCCGTTCGAAATCAAGAAGCGATACGGCAAACGTCTCGCGCTTTTCGGCGGCGTATGTGTGCAGCAACTGATGCCCTATGGCTCTGCCGAAGAGATTTCTAATATGGTTCAACGCTTGATCCGTGAATGTGGCCGGGGAGGCGGATATATCCTGGCGCCGGCTCATCATATTCAGGCCGATACCCCACTTGGCAATATCAGCGCTTTCTATAAAGCGGCACGGAACAAAACAATCGCAAGCAAGGGGCGCACAGAGGCTTGAGCCGCAGGAGAACTACTCAGGCTTGTGGTAACGGTATTGAAATCGAACATGGTTTTGGGGTACAATAACGTGAACGTGCCCAGCGCGTGAGAGCATTGTTTATTAGGTCGTATTGGGAATGTCGGGCAGATACAATACTTTCTATAGAAGGAGCAATTGAATGAAAAGACGCGAGTTTCTAAAGGCTGCCGCAGTGAGCGTGTTGGCTTGTACAGGCGGGATTTCGTTCGGCGCCAAGCCGTCGAAGAAGCCGAATTTCATGTTCATTATCGCCGATGACTGTACTTTTCGGGACATCGGCTGTTATGGCGGACAGGCGCACACGCCGAACATAGACAAATTCGCCGCCGAAGCAATGCGCTTTACCGACTGCTTCCAGGCGGCCCCGATGTGCTCGCCGACACGACATAACATCTACACGGGAATCTATCCGGTCAAAAGCGGCGCCTACCCGAACCACACGCACGTCAATCCCGGCGTCAAGAGCATCGTGCACTACCTAAAGCCCTTGGGCTATCGCGTCGCCTTAAACGGCAAGCGGCA
>JAGHBX010000447.1 GCA_021160785.1 Planctomycetota bacterium
CGGCGTATTCATCTGCGGCACGACGGGGGAGGGGCTCTCCCTTACGACCGCCGAACGCATGCAGATCGCAACCCGCTGGGCTGAGGTCGCCGGCGGAAAAATAATACTCATCGCCCACGTGGGCCACAACAGCATCGTTGAGGCAAGGTCGCTCGCCGCCGGCGCCCGGCAAGTCGGCTTCGACGCCGTCGGCGCTATGCCGCCGGTATTTTTCAAGCCGCGCAGCATTGACGAGTTGGTCGCCTGGTGCGCCGAGATTGCCGCCGCCGCCGATCTGCCCTTTTACTACTACCATATCCCTTCAATGACCGGTATTGATTTCGCGATGGCGGATTTCCTCAACGCCGCCAAAGACAAAATACCCAATCTTGCCGGTGTGAAGTTCACATACGAAAACCTCGCCGACTACGCCGAATGCCTCGCTATCGACGACGGCCGATTCGATATACTCTTCGGCAGAGACGAGATGTTGTTGGCGGGCCTTGCCCTCGGTGCAAAAGGCGCTGTCGGCAGCACATACAATTTCGACGCCGGCCTTTATACGGAGATCATCGATGCGTTCGCAAAGGGCGACCTGCAGATGGCGCAAACTCTCCAGCAAAAGTCGGTCCGGATAATCAATGCAATAGTACAAACGCCGTGCGGCTTTCTCCCGGCCGCCAAAAGCATACTGAAAATGCTCAACCTCGACCTGGGACCCGTGCGGGCGCCATTACAAAACATAACCGACGCCGACTACAACGCGCTAAGAGCCCGCCTCGAAAAAGTCGACTTCTTCAAACACGCCGCCAAATAGCTCACCCCCTGGAAAAGCGGCCGGAAAGCTTGAATCTTCAGGACAGATTTGCTATTGTGATGTAAATGAGGCTCAGCCCCGATTGAGTTTATCGGAGTTTATCCCGATTTATCGGGAGCACGCCGGGGTCGGGACAGGTAAGCCGGGTATGAAAGGTCAATTTCAGTTGAAAGGGTTGGATATGTCCATGCGTGTGAGAATCGGCGTTGTTTTTGCGGTTTTGTTGGGTCTGTGTCTACCGGTAGTCGGCCAGTCGGCCGGTCGGCGCGAGAGCCGGATTGGGGGCTATGGTTATCGCGAGTCGGCCGATTTTGTGGTCAAACGCCTGGGGCTCAGACGCAACAGCGTTGTGGTCGATATTGGCGCCGGCGACGGCTGGTGGTCGTCGAAGATGGTCGCCAAGCTCGGGCCCAAAGGCGTGATCCACGCAGGCGAGGTTGATCAGAAGAAGGTGGACGCAATGAAGACCAAGTGGGCCGACCTCAAGCAGATCAAGCCGTACCTGTGCCCGACCGACGGCACGGGCCTGGAGACCGATTCGTGCGACCTGGCGTTTCTCTCCAAGACCTACCACCACCTCAACAAGGATGGGCACGTCGCATACCTGAAGCACCTCAAGGAGGTGGTCAAACCTTCCGGAAAGCTCGTCATTATTGAGCGGCACCAGGCGCTTGCTTCCGGCCGCGGCGCAGAGCACGCATGGCTGCCCGGGCTCCTGGGGCACCAGGCCGAAGAAGCCGGCTGGATGATGCTGCGATGCGAACTGATCCCCGGCAGCGACCACTTCATGGCGACGTTCGTCCAGCCGGAGGCCTTCGCCAAGGCATTCGCAAAACGCAGAGAAGCAGCCGAAAAGAAAAAAGCCGCCAAAGAGAACAAGCCCCCTGAGGAGAAGAATGCCGCCGAGGAGAAAAAGGCGCCCCCAGAGTAGCAGAAGTGACACAGGCTCCGGCGGCGCGGCTCGCGGCTAAGCAGGCCGGCGAGCACCGGATCCGGGCTATTCTTACGCGCGTCTGAGCTTGCCTTCTTCGTTGGCCTGTCGCAAAGGACGAACAATATCTTCTCTTGCTTCGGCAACTTCTTCTTCCAGCGGATCCTGCATCAGCGATCTTTCTTCTTCTAATGCCGTAACAGCCCGCTCCGAGAGATTTGCACGTATTTTCTCTGCAATTTCTTCATCCGCCCCGTGCAACGCTATCGCCAGTTTCTGGGTTTCCACAGTCCGCAAGGCTTCCTGCAAAGACCTGTCGGCAATTGACAGGAGGTCCTCCCACGTTACCATCAAAGTCACTATCATAGAAGCGGTTTCTTCATCCTGCTGCTTGATATCATCGAGGATTTCGCCTCTTAGCCCTCTCTCCACATCACTTAACACGATAGCCAGTTCCCGCAGAACTGTTTTAGGTCTTTGTATAGCAGCGCCCTCGCCCTCAGAACCCGCCATCTTACTACTGACAATAGTTACCATCTTTTTCTTGACTTTATTCGGCAACGCTGCCGGTTTGGCCATTTTCCACACAACCTTGCAACAAAACTCTTTGTCGAAAAGCGTCAGGATGCTTTGAACCTTCGCAGGCTCCATCTCGGACAGTATCACCGCCGCCACCTGTGGATGTTCGTCCTTCAGCGCAAGAACCAATTGATCCCTGTCGGCTGTACGAATAGATTTGAAAATATCCTCCGTTACCGTTGCTCCTTTAACCTGAGACTGAATTTCTTCGGCCTTTTCCTCGCCAAGAACGTTTACCAGGGTCTCGTTGAGAAAGCTGCTTAAACTAAATCTCTGGCCCCCATCTCCTTTCTGGAGTCCGCTGCAGAACTCTCGAATAATACGCGATTCCTCTTTTTTGTTACGATGACCTGATGCGTGTATTCGGGCCATTTCCACCGCCAACTCTTCAACTGTCTCAGGCGGGATCCCTTGTATCAACTCACTGGCCATCGTTGTGTCCAGACTCATTAACAGTGTTGCCGCTTCGCGCCGCCTTGTCTCTGTCAACGCCATTTACGTTACCCCTGATCTGTCTTATCAATAGCATGCCAATTAGTATTTACGGACGTTCCTGTAGTCCCACTTACCCAAAATCAATCTAAAGACTTTCCCTGTTTCCAAATGAGCATCGGCAAGATGCCTGAGTCGCTTGACCAGAAAGTTTGGCTGAAATGCCGCCCTGATAAGCCCAAAAGGCGGTTTTTGCCCCAAAAACTTCGTGCATGTCCATTTTTGGGGGGGGAGATAATTAAAAGGCGCGGAGGCTCATTGGATGTGTTTGGCTATTTTCTTATGAATAGATTGCCGGGTAATTGTTTCAGCAGGCCCTTGAGACGGAGGGATATTACCGTTGCGTTGACCGCACCCGCCGCGAGATTTGTCAGGGCGATGATCTCCTCTATATGCTTTGGCTCGCCGTCGAGCGCTTCGTAGACCGTTCGTTCGTCGTCGGAGAGGTTCAGTCGCGACACGTCAAACAGCGGCAGGTCCATTTTGGCCTGCGCCTCTTTAGCCGCCTTGTGGACATGGTCCTTTAGCCCCTCGCCGATTCTGCCTAAGGTCTCCATAACATCGGCCACGCAATCGACAAGTCGCGCGCCGTCTTTTATCAGTCGATGCGTACCGGTGCTGATCGGCGAATCGACCTTGCCCGGTATCGCCATCACCTCGCGGTTATTGTCCATCGCGGCGCGTGCGGTAATCAGCGCCCCGCTTCGCCCGGACGCCTCGACGACAAGCACCGCCATAGAGAGCCCGGCGATGATCCGGTTGCGGCCGGGGAAATTCCCGGAAAGCGGCTCGTATTGCAGGGGCAGTTCGCTAACGCAGGCGCCGCTTTGTACGATGTGTTCAAAGAGCTTTTCGTTCTCTGGCGGAAAGACGTTAGAGAGCCCGCAGCCCTGCACCGCAACGGTCCTGCCGCCCGCGGTAAGCGCCCCGCGATGCGCTGCCGTATCGATCCCGCGCGCCATGCCGCTGATAATCGTAAAGCCCGCCGACGCCAGCATGTGCGCAAACCGGCTTGCCTGCTCGGCGCCGTATGTGCTGCATCTTCGCGAGCCCACAATCGCAACGGCAAGACTGTCCGAGCGTTCGAGTGTGCCTTTGACATACAATACCGGCGGCGGGTCGTAAATCGCTTTCAACGCGGGCGGGTACCGCTTGTCGGCGGCATGAACGATCCACACGCCTGATTTGTCGGCAAGAGCCATCTCCTTTGCGACGTCAAACTTGCCGAAACTGGCGGCGATTCGCTCGGCCGTCTTAAACCCGATCCGTTTGACCTTTGCAAGTTCACTGACCGATGCCCCCAACACGCCGTCGAGCGAGCCGAAATACTTCAACAGCCGCGCAAACGCCTTCGGACCAACCTCGTCGGCGCGTATTACCGCCAGCCACTTTTCAATATCCGCCGAATGTCCCTGTCCACCGCCGATAACGTAATCCTCCACAAACTCACCGTATCCAACCGAAAAAACGCCTCCGTCTTTCCAGGCTCGGTGTACAGTCTACAAAACCGCCCGACAAAATCAACCATGAAATCCGCCCAAAAGCCGCTCAAACCGGCCCGGGGAGAGTGTGATTGCGGATTTGGGCGCATTTTCGACGTTTTTTGCTTGCAACTTTCTGCCGATAACGTATTGTTGGGACTCTCAGCAGCGGCTGCCATGTTGGCCCTGCCCGATATTTGCTGGAGAGGTGTCCGAGTGGCTTAAGGAGCAGCCTTGGAAAGGCTGTGTAGGGCTTGTCTCTACCGCGGGTTCGAATCCCGCCCTCTCCGTTCTATTAGATAAAAATGTTACAAGTTCTTGTATTTCAGGGACTTGTAGCGTTTGCCTGATTCCTGATTTGCCCATTGTCCTCAAATCGCCCTCAAGCGGAGAGTCTGTGTCTTCTTCTCTACTGCTTTTGCTCTGACTTTCTGTTGTTTCTGCCATAGCCAGCATTGCCTGACGGCTATCATCGGATCGATGGCAACCTTAGCCTTGAAGCCTTTGCCAAAATTCCGTCGTCGTGCCATAATTCCGTTTCCTTTCATGAATCCTTTTTGATAGAATTATACCACAACTTAACACCTTATACACTGGTCCGAAATCCGGGGAGTATTATAGTGGGACTCAGGTGATGCAGGTTACGATTCAACCAATCTATACCGCAACCGTAACGCTTTTTACTTCCTTCCGACAGAGGATGAATGGGTCAAGGCGGCTTACTGGAACGGTACGAGTTTGCAGACCTATGCTACAAAGGGTGGTGGGAGACTAAGCCAGGGCGATGGAACAAGCGGAACTGGCTGGAATTATTGGGACAATATTGATGGATTTGCCACAGACCCTCCTGGTCCCTGGGATGTCGGCAGCGGTTCTGAGGAACTCAACGGCACGTTCGACATGATGGGCAATGTCTGGGAGTGGATGGAAAGCCCCTATATTAGTGGAGATTTCCTGCCTGGTTGCATTCGCGGTGGGTCGTACAGCAGCCGCTATAGCAGCAACCCCACTTTGTCCTCCCGGGGCTACGACAACCCGGACAACGAGTACTACGACTTAGGGTTTCGTGTCGCCTCCGTCCCTGAACCTTGCACTTTAGTACTGTTGTCCCTTGGCGGTTTGATGTTGAGACGAAAGAGATAACGGGCCTTCTCGCGACAAGGAGGGGTGTACTGGATCAGCGAGTTTGTGTGTGGTCGAATTTGTCATTTTTCGGCTTGGCTAATCATGGCTGGCACGGATTTAAGATGTTGAAATCCTACAGGAGGCCAGCCAGAATCGACTCAAATTTACGCTTGCCTGAGGCTTGCCGGTATGTCCCGGTTTTCCGCATTTTTCCTCATTTTGCCGCACAGAGAAGTTGCCGTGTCTCCATAACTGTCTATGGGTTAAGGGCTTACAGCGACTCGGGTTCACCGTTTCATTACCCGGAGGTCGGAGGTTCGGGAGCACTACGGTCTTGACAGGACGCCGTGAGTTCCTATAATAGGGAATGTAGTGTAAATAGAGATTGGAGCGGATATGTTTCTCTTCATGTATATGCACAAGTGTAGGAAGGTCGCCCGTCATGATTGACAATGGAGGTGTTGGCAAGGCTCGATATGTGCTTTTCCGACAGGGAGGGGGCCGCGAGATGGAGAGATTTCCCGGATAATTCATTTAATTCATTTAACGCATGTTTATTTCAGCATGGATGCAAGGAGACGTATCCTTGCATCAGAATAAGAGCAGAGGAAAATTAAAGGAGAATTGTCATGAAAAGAATGATTGTATTGTTGGTGTGCATAGCCTTTATGGCAGGCCCTGCACTCGTACAGGCGGGGGACGTTACGGCGCCCGGCGACCCTGTCATCGGTTTCCCAAATAATGGTGACGGCTCGCCCCCCACCGGTAACTGGCCCGACGGTGAACCGCCGGAAGCCGCCATCGACAATAATGCGGGCACGAAGTATCTGCACTTCGATGGAGAGATTGCGCCTGGAGCGGGAATACAGGTAACTCCGTCGCGGGGCAGTACCTATGTCGGTGGTCTGACACTCACCACCGCCAACGACGACGACAGACGCGATCCGGCGACCTTTCAACTGTCCGGTTCGAATGACGGCGGTACCACATGGACCCCGATTGCATCCGGTTCTGCGAACCTACCTGGTGGCCGCGGGGAAATGGGTCCCATCATTCGTTTTGTCGAACTCGACTCGTCCTTTGTCCCGGTTGCCTACACGAGCTACAAACTCATGTTCCCCACCATCAAAGATGTCGCCACAGGCATGATGCAGATTGCAGAAATTGAACTCCTGGAAGTCGGACCAACCGGCGGATGGATGCCTTCTGTCGATGCCGGTCCTGATCAGGCCTTACTTCTGCCCGTCGACAGCCTGACAATGAATCCCACAATCGACGACTACGATTCAAGCCCCGAAGATCTCACCTACAGTTGGTCTCTCCTGGCGGGTCCGGCAGCGGCGGACTTCGGCGGTACCGAGAACAACAGTGATGCTGTCGTCACGTTCCCAGGAGGGGTTGCAGGGATCTACACGTTAGAACTGTATGTCATTGATGAATCCGGCAACGACGCCAACGATATTATCGAGGTTCACGTTTTTGGTCTGGATCCGGATGATGATCTTGTGGGTCACTGGAAATTCAATGACGGTCCGGACTCTCTTATCGCCGTGGACTCGGTGGCGGACGGCACCACGGGCCTGATCGATTCTCGTCCGGAGGGCGGCGATCCTAACTGGATAGAGGGGTGGATTCCATCGGAGGCGCCGGACAACTGGGCGCTTGATTTCCTCGACCTTGGTTATGTCAAAGTAGACCCCAACGATGCTTTACCCCATGCCGATCTCGATCAGGAGTTTGCGATTACAATCGCCGCCTGGATGAAGCCCCTCGACTGGGATGGCAATCGCCGAATCCTCCAGAAAGGCCTCAGCGATAATCAGTACCGTTTGCTGGCGGAGAACGATGCATTCAGATTTCACCTTGCAGGTGTTGGAATGCTGACTACCGCGCTTCCGACGACGGGTGTGTGGCACCATGTCGCGGCAACTTACGACCACTCAACGATGAAGATATTCTTTGACGGAGTAGAGGTAGCTTCTCAGGCAGGCGGCGGGAATATCGCCACCAGCTCCGATCCGTTGTATATCGGAACTAAGAGTGAGTTCGTCGATCCCGCAGTGTATCCTGGCGATTACTTCAACGGTAAACTGGATGACGTTCGTATTTACGGCCGTCCTTTGACCCAGTCGGAGGTTCGCGATCTGGTGGCGATGGGCGCCAATGCCGCTTGTGCGATCGACTCGATTAACGCGCCGGATACGCTTGTCCTTTCGGTAGTGAACTACATCGATATCGACGCTGTCGTCTTCGATGCACACGGCGATACTATCAACTATGGATGGAGCTCCAGCGATCCCGCCAATGTGACATTTGATTCGGCCTACATTGAAGATCCTCGTGTGACCTTTGAAGCCGAAGGTGTGTATACCCTGAGATTGACAATAGATGACGGGGTTTACGGCCTGGATGCCGATATCTACAAGGAGATTACGATTGCAGTGACTAATCCTACGTGTCAAGAGACGATTGATGCGGGCTTCACGATTGCCGGGGATTTGAACGACGATTGCCATGTGGATTTTGCGGATGTGGCGATTATGGCGATCAACTGGGCAAAATGTATTACTCCCGGTGAAGCAGGATGCGAAAATCCATGGGCGCAATAACCTGTACCATAGTGATGTGTACATCCGACGTAACTTAGTTGTGCATATATAAGGGGCCGGGCATCCGGTGAGCGGCTGAATGCCCGGCCTCAATTATGTCTGAAATAAACTTGCTATCGAAATACCCGAAGCGGGTATTAAAAAGTCGAGGTCAGGGGTGAGTATGGTGGGAGTCTTTCTTGAACGACAGTCGGAAGTAGCTGCTAAAGATTCGTGTAATGTCCGTCAACACCATATCGGCGCCTTCGCTGTGCGATGTGTTATGCTCGTGTGTCTGCTGGCGTCAGTTGCACAAGCACATGTGCACACGTTTGCGGCGCTCGGCAATCTCAGCATCCTGGCGATGGCGCAGCCCATGCAGGACATCACCGCCCTCGGCGACACCGTCAGTCCTTTTCCAACCGATGACTCGCCCGCAACGGAAAAATCCCCCAACGCAATCGACGACGATGTGAATACCAAGTACCTCAACTTCGGCGGGGAAGGCACCGGATTTTGCATTACACCCGCCGAGGCTGGAACTGTGGTTGGAGGGCTGACCTTCACCACCGCTGACGATGCTCCCGAGCGTACTCCCATCCACTTTATACTTTACGGTTCCAACTACAGCATTACTGGGCCTTTTGCACCAATATGGAGCGATGAAATAACCGATTTTAAACAGGCTGTTCCATGGCCCCCACTCACTAAGAACGCCACACCCATACACTTCACAAACACCAAGGCCTATGACCATTACAAGCTTGTCTTCACCGCTGTCAGAGATCCAGCCGCTGCCAACAGCATGCAGATCGCCGAAGTCGAATTCCTCGGTGTCCCCGAGGTAGGCAGGCCTCCGCAGGTGAGTGCAGGAGACGATCGAATTGTCATATTGCCGTATACTACTGTCAAACTCGACGGCATTGTAGAATATTACGGTGGCGATCCGCAACTGCTTACGATGGAATGGTCCGTGCAGAGCGCTCCTGATGGGGTTAATTTTCAGGACGTGGTCTTTGACCCCAACATTTTTGTTGAAGACCCGACGGTGCAGTTGCCGGCTGTTGGAGGACTCTATACTCTCAGACTCCTTGCTACGGATCAGGCCGGTGAAGGGACTGATACTCTGCAAATTGCCGTAGTGGAGTCCATGTGTCCGACAGGAGATATGGACGAGGACTGCGCTGTGGGTCTGTCGGACATGAAGATATTTGCGGATTATTGGCTGGACGATTCAGGAATCGGTTCCACTCCCGGTGATTTCAATGGCAAAGACGGCGTTGACATGATTGACTATTCCCTGTTCGTTGAGAACTGGAACGCGGAGGGGCCAACGATAGTCATCAATGAGTTTATGGCGATCAATGACAGCAAATATCCGCTGGAAGAAGGGGAGTTGCTGGATGAAGATATGGATTCGTCGGACTGGATCGAATTGTTTAACACTACCAATCGGGCAGTATCTTTGAAAGGATGGTATCTTACCGTTGATCCTCTTGACCTCACCGGCTGGGAGTTTCCGAATATCACACTTGAACCCGGTGAGACTATTATTGTCTTTGCTTCGGGCAAAGATCGGGATGACCCGGAAAGTCAATTGCATACCGACTTTGTCATTAGCAGCGAGGCGGGATACCTTGCTCTTGTCAAGCCGGACGGCGAAACCGTTGTGCATTCATTCTGGTATCCACAACAGTTCCCCGGCATCTCGTATGGCCTGACTGCAGTTGACGGAGATGCTTCGTCAACAATCGAACTTGTCTCCGAGGGAGCTGCGGCTTATGCAATTGTCCCCTCAGATGATTCGCTTGCAATGGATTGGGTCAGCCCGTCTTTCGATCATTCCGGCCCGGAATGGAAGAGTGGGAATACTGGAGTGGGCTATGATATCGATGATACGTATGACAGCCTTATCGGTCTCGATGTAATCGAAATGCGCGGCAACAACGAATCTGTGTATATTCGAATTCCGTTTGAAATTTCGGATTTGACCGATCTCCGGAACCTAGACCTGAAAATGAAATATGACGATGCTTTTATTGCATATCTCAACAACAGCATACCTGTATCCAGCGCTAACGCACCAATTAATGCGACGTGGAATTCCGGCGCTGACTTCAAGCACGACGACGATCAGGCAATTAACTTCGTAGACTTTCCGCTTCCTGAAGAGTATCTTTCGCATCTTCTGCCGGGTCAAAATGTACTTGCGATTCATGGACTGAACAAGGGGCTGACAAGCTCAGACTTCCTGGTCCTTCCCAAATTGACGGTTGAACGGGCCGGAACCTCGGGGATTAGCTCGATGGTCGCAGGATTCTTCCCTTACCCCTCTCCAAACGACACCAATAGTTCCGGCATTACCGATCTCGGCCCGGCTATTCGCAATGTAACTGAGAATCCGACTCCGCCGGCTCAAAATGAAGACCTTGTAATAACCGCTGAGGTTTCACAGACGTATGATCCCGTCGATACCGTCACTCTGCATTACCGTGTTCATTTCGACGGCGAAAATGAAGTACCCATGCTCGATGACGGGACCGGTCCTGACACAGTCGCAGGCGATGGGGTCTATACTGCCACCATTGGCAGTACCGCTTATTCGTCAGGGCAAATGGTTCGTTGGTATGTAACGGCACAGGATGGCGGCGGCGTACTCACCCGTGAGCCGATGTTTCTCGCCCCGGAAGATTCGCCTGAGTATTTTGGAACCGTCGTGACAAACCCATCGGTCAACACCAATTTGCAGATATTCCAGTATTTCGTCCAGAATGTTTCAGCCGCAGGCACTCGAACCGGCACACGGGCCTCGGTGTTTTTTCTGAATGAGTTTTATGACAATGTATTTATTCGGTTGCGCGGAGGCAACACCACGCACGGCCGAAAATTTGCATTTAACGACGGGTATCATTTCCGGTTCGATGTCAACCAGCCCCGAGCCGATGAAATCAACCTCAACGAAAAAGGAGCCGAACCAACCTACATGCGTCAGGTCCTCTCATGGGAAACGTATGCCTTGGCGCAGCAGCCAGCCAGCCTCTCCTTCCCCCTGCACGTCAGACGCAACGGAAGCTATGTTGACGTCCGAATCTTTGTGGAACAGCCCGACAGGCATCTTCTCCGACGCGTTGGACTCGACGACAATGGCGCACTCTATAACATGTACAGCGATCTGGGCCAACTCGACGGTGAGCAGGTCCACAGAAAAAAAACCCGGCTCTATGAAGACGCAAGCGATGTCCTCGATCTCATCGCGGGCATCTCACCAAGCAATCCCAACCGCGCTGCATACATATTTGATAACGTCAATATCCCCGCTGTCATCAACTTCCTCGCCGCCTCTGTACTCGTGCATGAAAACGACCATACCCACAAAAACTTCTTCATCTATCGCGACACCGAAGGCACCGGCGAGTGGATGTTCCTCCCCTGGGACAAGGATCTTACCTTCGGAATCAACAACGGAATCAGCGGGATCATTGCCGATCAGGACTGGCCTGCCGATTCGCTGCGTTCGCCCAGCCATCCGTTCTTTGGCGACAGTACCCACCAGAAAATCGACTATCAGTGGAATCGCCTCACCGATGCCGTCTTAAAAACCCCCGTCTCGCGACAAATGTATCTCCGGCGGCTCCGTACACTCATGGATGAGATCCTGCAGCCTTCCAGTACGCCCCTGCAGCAGCGGTATTATGAAAACCGCATCGACCAGTTCGTCGACCAGCTCGATATCGAACTCGGCGGCTCGGCCTTCTACAGCAACGTCGATGCGATCAAGACCCAGTATCTTGCGGTTCGACGAAACCACTTCTATGTTAATCACAGCATTAATAACCCGGGCTATCCCGGCAACGCAGGCATCCCGGACGCACAGTCGCCTGTTACTACCGTCAATATCGGCACCATCGACTTTAATCCCGTTTCTGCAAACCAGGATGAAGAATATATCCAACTGACAAACACCGCCGCCTATGCAGTGGATATCTCCGGATGGAAACTGGACAACGCCGTCTCCCACAGGTTTATCCCCGGAACGGTCATCCCCGCCGGCGGCTCTGTCTATGTCGTCCCCAATGCCAAGGCCTTCCGCGCCCGGGCCGTCGCCCCCACCGGAGGCCAGCAGAGATTCGTACAGGGCAATTACCGCGGGCATCTCTCGAACTGGGGCGAAACCATCGAGCTTTTCGATGCAGATAATAATCTGGCGACTTCAAAAACTTATGCCGGAAATCCAAGCGATGTTCAGCGCTATTTGAGAATTTCAGAGATCATGTATCATCCGCGAAATCCCGATGTCCCAAGCGCGTATAATGACGAAGATTTCGAATTCATAGAGTTGAAGAATATCGGTGACAGCCCACTCACCTTATCCGAAGTCAAATTCACAGACGGCATAACATATGCCTTTGCCAACGGAGTTTCACTGGCGACTCATGGATATTTGTTGGTTGCAAAGAACCCCGATGCATTCTCGACCCGATACACTGTCCCGGGAAATGTTGAAGTGTTCGGACCTTATGAAGGCAGCTTGTCCAACGCCGGAGAAACGATAAAGCTCGAAGATGAGACCAACTCCACCATCATCGAGTTCGACTACAACGACAAATGGTTTGAAATCACAGACGGGCTTGGCTTTTCCCTCACGATCAAAGATGTTGACAATCCCGACCTTGACTCATGGGACAATAAGAGCGGCTGGTGGCCAAGCGCAGAGATCGACGGCTCGCCCGGCGAAGACGATCCCGATGCTGCTTTCGATCCGGATTCGATCGTAATCAGCGAGATATTGACGCATACCGACGACCTTGTATACGGCGACTGGATAGAAATATGGAACAAGACCGACTCGCCCGTATATATCGGCGGCTGGTTCCTTAGCGACGATCGGGACGAGCTCATGAAATACGAGATAGCTACCGGCGACCCACGCGCCACGATTTTGTCCGATAGTTATGTTGTCTTTGACTCTGTAAATGACTTTAGAAACCCCGGCGACCCGGGCTCTCACGTACAGTTCGGCCTGAGCGAACACGGTGAGGACGTTTACCTTACTTCCGGTTCGGGCGGCGTACTCACGGGCGAATACAGCACCGAGCAGGAAAACTTCGGCGCCGCCGAAAATGGCGTGACTCTCGGAATGTATATCAAGACCGACCTGTCAGACGACTTTGTCCGGCTGCAGACGGATACCAAGGGCTATGCCAATAATAATGACCCGGTCATCGGCCCTGTAGTGATAAGTGAAATTATGTATAACCCGCAGGACCCCGACCCCGACGCCGACGCCGAGTATATTGAACTGACAAATCTCACCGGCAGTGAGGTTCACCTTTATGATCCGGCCAACCCGATAAATACATGGCAGATCAAGGGCGTAAGCTATGCCTTCCCGCAGGGCGTTACGCTTTCCGCCAACGAGACCATCCTGATCACACGCGGCGACCCGGCGACGTTCCGTACGACATACGGCATCTCCGCCGGTATAGATATCTACGGACCGTACAGCGGCAAGCTCGATAACGGCGGAGAAAAGGTAACGCTGATACAGCTTGGTGAGCCCGACCCGATCACATTTGAAGTGCCCGAAATACGAATAGACAGGGTAAACTACAGTGACGGTTCGCATCCGGTGGGCACTGATCCCTGGCCGACCACTCCCGACGGCGGCGGAAAATCCCTGACCCGCAAAGTCTTAGCCGACTACGGCAACGATTTGGCAAACTGGCAAGCCGACGACCCCTCGCCGGGGCAGTGACGCAAGAATCTGACCCAGCTTTGCAATTGATGTCGTTGTCCGATCCTGCACATGTTGCCCAAGACCCCAAGCCGGTCCATTTTGCTGAGGCTGTTTGGACGGGCAAATTATGGATATATTCAAGCAGGTTTTCTCAGGAAATCAAGATCCATTTAGAGAATTCCATCAGAATGGGTTAATCTACCCTTGTGGATAGGCGCAAAAAGCGCAATTTCTGCAATTTTCTTGTGGCCACAGATTGCCTCAAGGGGCATTGGTTGGCTTGGTATGTCTTTGCCCGTCTTTTGTAAGTACTGCATGTGCAGGATGTTACGGTGGTTTTTTTCTTTACAAAACCGGATTCTTGGTGTATAATAGGGCTGTAGAAATTGTATTAAAATTAAGACCAAAAAATTGAATTGGCATAGACGGGTAACTCCCGTCGAGATGCTGTGAACATCGTCGCCTTTCACAGGGGCACGTTGGAGCGTTTTGCTCCGCGTGCCCCTTTTTTTGGTCTTTGGGTTATGAGGATTTTTATTATGGTCGCAATTGCAGATGAAAAACAAGGTGATGAGAAGCTGAAGCTGATTCGGCAGATATCCGGGTTGGCGGATGGGATTACGCAGAAGTATGTGGAATCACTTTCAGAAACGATAAACGACCCTGAGGCTAGCGTTGAAGAAAAGGCAAAAGCCTTCGGAGAGATGGATAAGGTGCTGCGGGTCGCAAAGCAGTATTCCGACCGAGTGCTGTTGGCCGAAGGCAAGGCGACGGAAAATCTGGGCGTGGGCGGTATGCCGTTTAATGTCATTATTACGAAAACGTATGAACAGAAGCCGGACGATGTAAGTCAGCAGTCAGAAGTAACCACGGATGAAACGGATGAGCACGAATGACGGATAGTGTCAGGAAATTAGATTTTAGATCGAAGCTTACGCATAAGCAGACGTTAGCCTGGGATGCGCTTGCACGCAGTGATGTGAAGGAAGTGCTTTACGGCGGCGCTAAGGGTGGCGGTAAAAGTGTGTTTGGGTGTCTTTGGTGTTTTGAGAAGGCCCTTGATATTATCAAGCTGTGTAAGATCGGGTCGCGGAAACATCCCATCCCTGTGGGGTTCATGGGGCGGAAGCGCGGTGTTGATTTTACCAATACCACGCTGGAAACGTGGAAGCGGTTTATTCCGGAGGATATGTACGAAATCAAGGGCAAGCCCGCTGAGATTATAGTCTGCGGCCGCGTGAAGATTCTTACCGGTGGGCTGGATAACTCTGACCTTATCAATAAGTTCAACTCGGCTGAATACGCGTTTTTCTTTCTTAATCAGGCTGAAGAGATTGACGCCGAGCAGATTGGTGAACTGCGGGCGACTTTCCGTCTGATTATCAATGGGGTCAAGGTCCCCGGCAAGGGGCTTTTCACAGCGAATCCGGCACCGTCGTTCCTGAAAGATGAGTTTATCCTGAACCCTACGCCGGATTGCCTCTTTATACAGGCGCTGCCGACGGATAATCATCATCTGGGGCCTGAGTATATCGAGGTGCTGAAGGATTCGTTCCGCAACCGACCGGAGTTGTTGAAGGCGTATCTGGAGGGGTCGTGGGACTGCCTTGGTGGGTTCAACCAGGTGATCAGGGATGAGTGGGTTGTAATCGCCGGTAAATTAACGCTGTATCCCCCTGCCGTCAAGAAACTGATTACGTGCGATCCGGCGAGCTATGGCGATGACGAAACGGTGATTTACTACATGGCCAACACTGAGATTAAGGAGGCTGTCATCTATGGCAAAAAGAGTCTTATGCATACGGCTAATGTATTACATACTCTTTCGCATAAGTATGATGGCTGTCTGATCGTGATCGATGTGTGCGGGTGTGGTCGACCGGCTGATTGAGATGGGCGATGACGTCTTAGGTATCGACAATGCGGGGAAATCGTCTGATCCGGAGAAGTACTATAACCTGCGGTCGGAGATATGGTGCGGGGCAGGTGATATGTTTGCCGACGGCGATGTTCAACTGAAGAACCTTGAGCCATCGCTTCGCGGACAATTGAGTACCCCGACCTATGACTTCCGCAACGGCAGAATTCTTATCGAACCGAAGGCAAGTATCAAAAAACGATTAGGCAGGAGTCCGGACCGAGCGGATGCGTATGTCAACGGCCTGTATGCATTGCAGTTTGTGGAAGGGTGCCTACAGGCACGTGAGTATGGCAGGGATGCGTATGATGATGAGGACAGTGTTTACGCTGGTAAGTTTAGCGCTATGGGAATGTAGTGGTTATTTGCGTTGAATGGAGAAGAGGTTGAGAAAGCGAAGAGTGAAGATTTGCGAATGTTTGTCGAGTAATTGCTGGTCGACAAGGGAACCGTTAGGTTGGCTGTCAAGAGCGATACTGATATGCATAGCTTCGCAAAACTTGAATGTATAAATGTTATCTTGTGCGGAACATTCATTGAAGGTGTAAGTGCCTATGTGTGATTGGTCGACGACATCGACGGATTTAACTCCAGAGAGAGTGAGGGTGGTCTCTGCCAAGGGATATGATATTTTTTCGAACAGAAGAAAGACTGGCCGATGCTGAATCAGAGATGGAGCTTCGAGGAATTCTCTTTCGAAGATCATGGTGCATGTGTACTGGTTCAGCGTAAATCGGACAAATCCACTTCGTTGCTAAGAGACTTTTCTTGCCTTCGGCAAGTAGATTTTTTTAGGCATTTCGGGAG
>JAGHBX010000216.1 GCA_021160785.1 Planctomycetota bacterium
TCATTATCCGGATCGCTGTCGTCGCTGCCGGCGTGATATTCAACGCCATTAGCGCGTTTCTGATTTTCATGATCGTGTTCCTTGTGGGGATGAAGCTGTCGCCGGCGATTGTGGGTGGTGTTCAGTTGAACTCGCCGGCCTACCTGGCGGGCATCAGGCCGGGCGATGAGATCATGGAGGTCAACGGCGAAACATTCGTCGACTTCACCAATGTGGTGCTGGCGCCAGCGCTGTCGGCTAAGGGTGAGAAGATATCTTTCGTTGTTAAAAAACCGGATGGTACAAGAGAGTCTGTGAAACTCGAGGCCCAGGTGCCGGCGCTGGCGGCGATTTCAATCCGAGCGCTGGGTATCGAGCGGGCAAGTTCCCTGATGATTGAGCCGGGGATTAGAGACCCAGAAGACATCCGGAAGATGGAAGCCGAAACCGGGCTTCGGCCCGGCGACGTGGCAAAAACAGTCGATGGCAAACCGGTCGAAAGCCACTGGCAATTGGAGAGGCTGATTCGTGAGTCTCTTATGCCGCAGGCGACGCTTGCCTTTGAGCGGGTCGATGCGGATACAACGGACAAGCAAACTGTCAATGTGGACATGGAGCTTTACTGGCCGGCTCACCGGGGAAACTTCCAGACGGAATTTGACTTGTCCCATGTGTTTACGATGGTGCCGCGAATTAAGATAATGGCTGTTGTCGACAAGCCCAAACAGAAGATCTGGCGGGAGAAGATCAAATCATTGTTCGGCAAAGACAAGCCAGAAGCAGCCACTGAGGAGCCAAAACTCCTCGCCGATGACATCATCGTCAAGATCGGCGAGACGGAGAACCCTACGTATGAAGAACTCCGTGCGGTGACGACCGAATATGAGAACAAAAAGATGCCGATCACGGTTCTTCGCGCCGACGAGGCAGGCGGCGAACAGGAGATCGTGGTTACGGTTGTACCGGCCAGGGCGCCGCGCAGCGACCGTGTGATGTTCGGGGTGGTGCCGGCGCTTGACGTCGAGCATGCAATTGTTGCAGATACGATAGACAGCGAAGGCGGGCCGAAGGCGCTTGCGATTCCGCGCGGGGCGACAATTACCGCTGTCGGCGGGGAGAAAGTTGCGAACTTTTACGATGTTGTGCGAATCATTCGCGCCAATCGCGGGCGACAGATCAGCCTGGAGTATACCGGCGCAGACGGCAACGGGCGGGTCGATCTGGCGATTGGCGCCGATAACGACTACATTAGCGCGATCAGTCAGCCTGAGATGATCCTGCCGTTTCAGTATCTAAAGGAAGAGTATAAGGCCTCCGGGCCGATTGAGGCGATTTCGTGGGGCGTGAAAAAGACTTATATGTTTATCGCGCAGACTTATGTTACTTTGCAGCGGCTTGTTACGCGCGACGTGAGTCCCCGGGCGCTTTCCGGTCCGGTCGGGATTGTCTCGATGAGCTATAAAATCGCCAGCCAGTCGATTGCCGACTATATTTATTTCCTGGGCCTGATCAGTTCGTGTATCGCGGTGATGAATCTCCTGCCGCTGCCGATCGTCGATGGCGGCGTGATCGTGCTTTTGGTTATCGAAAAGATCAAGGGCAGCCCGATCAGTCCGAAGGTCCAGGAGGTCATCAGCTATGCGGGCATGGTGTTTTTAGGTGCGGTGTTCCTGTGGCTGACGTACAATGATATTCTGAATCTGATTCTCTGAGGCGTTCGCACGGACCCTTTTGAACGAATGAAATGAGCATTACCGTTAGTGTAGTCATACCCGCGTATAACGCCGGCGAGTATCTCGGCCGGGCGCTTGACAGTGTCTTAGCCCAGACTCGGCCGGCTGAGGAGATCATCGTCGTCGACGACGGCTCTACGGACAATACCGCCGATGTGGCGCAGGGCTACGGTGATAAAGTCCGCTTCATCCGGCAGGAAAACACCGGCGCAAGCGTTGCACGCAACACCGGGATCGAGGCGGCAACCAGCGAATGGATCGCCTTTCTCGACGCCGACGACGAATGGCTCCCGCAAAAACTGAAACTGCAAACCGAACACCTCCGACGAAACCCGGAACTGGTGTGGACAACGGGCAACTTCATTCGATGCTACTGCGACACCAACCGCCGGGAAAACGACCTTAAAGGCGAAAGGCTGGAAAAGGCCAAAGCCATACTCGGAGAAAAGGAATACTTCAAAACATACTTCCAGGCATACCAAGCCTATGCAAAAGGTTGTACAGACACTGTTCTTGTAAAACGCGATGCGCTGTTTGCAGCGGGGCTGTTTGCACCAGGGCAGTTGAGAATTAATGATTATGACATGTGGTTGAGAGTTGCGTATTCCAAGTCGCCGCTCGGCTGCATCATCGAGCCGCTTGCAGTGGCCCACAGGGATGTTCCCAACAGCATTGTCAAAAGATACAGAGATCCTGAAATAATCTCAGCGTTCATCGAGCGGCATCTGGAGTTGGCACGTAATAAAGGAGCGTTTGACGAGTTTAAGCCCTGTGCCGCTCGCATGTTAGGTTGGTGGATACATGTATTCCTGACTGAAAAAAGAGGACGTGTCGTTCGGGATATTCTTCGCAGGTTCGGGCCCCTGTACTCGCCCTATTACAAGACGACCACTTTTATAAAGTCCTGGTTTCCGGGGCTGGGACTCTGGCATGATCAATGCAAGAAAGGAATGCGGAAGCGCCGTGGTAACATGAGGTCCGCAGGTTAACAAGGCTCTATGAGCCCGTTTGAAGCCGTCTGTAGGAAGCAGAGAGCATGCACAACAAACCGCAGGAGAATCTGGTCGGTGTTTCAATAATCGTTCCGGTTTACAATGACGAGAAACATATCGCCCCACTCATAGAATCCCTGTTGAGTCAGGACTATCGGCATGATCTGCTTGAGATAATCATCGTTGACAACAATTCAACTGACCGGAGCAGAGAGATCATCCAGCGATATCCCGTTACATTGCTGGAAGAAAAGGAGATTCAAAGCTCTTATGCCTCCAGGAACCGAGGAATCAACAGTGCAAGACATGACGTTCTTGCATTTATCGACTCCGACTGTCTTGCCTGCAAACAGTGGATAGCCAAAGGCGTCGAGAGGCTTCTTGGATCAGGCGTCGACCTCGTCGGGGCAAAAGTTGAGTTCACTCTCTCGTCCAAGAGAGCCGCCGCTGAAATGTTTGATGCGGTGACTCATTTCGATTTCGAAAACTCAATCAGGGAGGGAAGAGGGACGGGGGCCGGAAACTTGTTTGTTCACAGATACGTTTTTGAAGAGATCGGGCTTTTCCCAGGCAATGTAGAATCCGGCGGTGATTTCCAGTGGTCCAATAGAGCGATTCAGAACGGTTTCAGGCTGGTTTACTCGCCGGATGCAGTGGTGAGCCATCCGGCCCGTGGTCTCAGGGCGCTTCTTAAAAAGCGCTGGCGGACGGGCGGAGGCACACTTGGGTACTGGCGTAAGGCGGGTCTTGCCTGGTGGAAGATATTACTTTTGATCCTGCGGATGTTTCTTCCGAGGCGGTTTTCCATGCTGAAAAAGGCGGTCAGCAAGCGGGGAACACCTGATATGCACCGTAAAATCCTGCGAATATGGGGTATTTCATACATATGCACCCTCACAA
>JAGHBX010000487.1 GCA_021160785.1 Planctomycetota bacterium
CATTGAGCTTGGTGGTGGCGTCGGTTATCTGTGCGTCGTATCTGGCGACGCGGATGCTGTGCATGTTTACCCGTTTTCCGGCGTTCCTCAGAAGCGGCTGGCTGATCGAGAGCGTGAAATCGTCTTCATAGGAAGGATTGAATGCTCTTCCCGTGAAGTCGGTCTTTGTGCGGTTGTCGGCAAGGTCGAACGTCACTGTTCCGCCGGTTTGCAGCGGCATTTGCACGCCGAGATCGACACTGGAATAATCCACCTGGGAGCCAGCCAGCGAGATGTCCGTTGCCTGAGGCCTGTCGGTCTTGGCGAAGGTGGCGTTTGAAAAGAACGCCCATTCGAACTTGGCCTCCTCGGCGTTGACGGCCTCGGCGGCGATAGTCGGGGCGAGCAGTTGGACTTTAAGATCGAGATTGTGCTGCAGGGCAAGTACCCTTGCATCTTCCAGCGTAAGCGTCAATTCCGGCGGGGCGGCGTTTGGCTCTGCGGGTGTGGCAACTTCCGCCTTCATGTCCTTAAGATCGAGAGTCTCGATTTGCCGAAGCTTTTCTCCGGGCACCTTGATTTCGCGAAACCGGTCTTTCTTCCGGAGCCTGGTGCAGCCGGAGACTGTGGCCAGCAGAAGCGCGACAACAATTAGAATCGAGATTCTTTCTGCGCTGTTCTTACTCATGTCTTAATGCCTCAATAGGATCCAGTCTTGCCGCCTTTACGGCCGGGAACATGCCGAAGAAGATACCCACCACCGCCGAGAAACCGAAGGACATCAGGATCGCCCAGCCCGGGATGTGCGCCTGGTCCAGATTGGCGTTGGGGATTTTGGTGACGGCAATCGTGATGAGCTGCCCAAAGCCGATACCGAAAAGACCTCCGACGCAGCAAAGCACAACGGCTTCGTTAAGGAATTGCGTAAGGATTGCCGAACTCCTGGCGCCAACGGCTTTTCGCAGCCCGATCTCACGAGTTCGTTCGGAGACGGAGACAAGCATAATGTTCATAATGCCCACCCCCCCGACGATCAGCGAGATGCCGACGATACCACCGGCGACAGCGGTGATAGTCGCCATGACACGTTTGAAAACCCGCACTTCGCTTTCGACCGTCTGGACCCGAAACGTGTTGGGATTGCCCGGCTTGATCCGTCGCGTTTTTCGCAGGAAGAATGTTATCTCGGCTTTGGCGTCGTCGGAAAGCGGGGGCGACTTGCTTGCAGCCACGACATGGAACCATGGTTCGTCCATACGGTAGTGAGTCGTAAAGGGGATAAACACCTCGAAATTCTCGCCCCGCCCGCCGCCGCCAAAGGCCATGGAAGGCCTCTCTTCGATCACGCCGACGACTCTGAATGTGTTGTTGCCGATGGTTATGAATTCGCCCACGCAGTCCTTGTCCATGTGCAGTTTGTCGCGCAGCAGCGGGTCAATAAGGCAAACTCTTCGACCCTGTGTCTCATCGACAAGGGAAAATGGCCTTCCTTCGAGTAGCCCCCTGGACTCGATTTTGATCCAGCCTGTGTCCACACCTGTTATGCTTGCGCTTTCGATGGAATATTCGCCGTGCCTGACCGATTCATTGAAACCGGAGATTCGCGTGAAGTCCTGGACCGAAGGGCAGTGCTGAAGGAGCCCGTCGAAGTGTTCTGGTTTGAATTTTATGAGTCGCCAGGATGCCTTTTTCGAGGGCCCTTTGTCGGGCCATTGGGGACCGATGAAAATCTTATTCGTTCCGAAAGTCTCCAGGTCCGACATGATCGTGGTTTTAAGGCCGGTCAGCGCGGCAATCACCGCCGTTACCGAAGCGACGCCGATGATAATGCCAAGTGTCGTCAGGACGGAACGAACTTTGTTGGCCCAGATCTGGCTGGTAGCCAGGCCGATGCTCTGGATAACCAGGCGGATGAAACTAATTGGGATCGCCAGCAGGAATCTCACAGTCGCTGCCCTCCGTGGCGATACCGGTAAGCCTCGTCGGCTTCGACAGGCAGATCGCTGACGATTTTTCCGTCCAACATTCTTAAGATTCGCTTTGCGTGGCAGGCAACATCCGATTCGTGGGTTACCATGATGATTGTCTGGCCTTGGTTATGCAGATTGTCGAACAGGCCGAGTATCTCCCGGCTGGTCCTGGAGTCCAGGTTCCCCGTCGGCTCGTCTGCGAGCAGGATGCTGGGGTTGTTTACAAGTGCGCGTGCGACTGCGACGCGTTGTTTTTCCCCGCCGGAGAGTTGGTTCGGCCGGTGGCGCATCCGGTCGCCGAGACCGACCCTTTTGAGGGTCTGTTTGGCTTTCTTGCTTCGCGTGAATGAGGCGTTGCGCGCATAGATCAGCGGCAGCTCGACGTTCTTGACGGCGTTGAGCTTGCCCAGCAGTTCGAAAGACTGAAAGACAAAACCGATTTTCTCGTTACGCGCCCTTGCAAGAGCCGGGTTACTCATCCGGGTCGTGTCTTTGCCGTCGAGTATATACGTTCCCTCGGTCGCGCGGTCCAGACATCCGATCAGGTTCATGAGCGTGCTTTTTCCCGATCCGCTTTGCCCCATGACCGCGACGTATTCATTATGCCCAATGTCCACCGTAACGCCGTCAAGCGCGCGAATCCGTTCACTGCCGACTTTGTAAATCCGCGTGATGCCGTCGAGGCTGATTAACGTCTTGGGGTTGCTCACTTGTCTGTCTTTCTCAGGGTATTGGGTTCTTTGTCGGCCTGGGCTTGCTTGTTCTTTTCTTTCCCTACTTCCTTTTCGTCCCGTATCCTTTGGCCGTGCTTGATGCCTCCTGCGGTCAATCCTCGTGAAGATTCGACGCCGGCAAGGACTTTGTACGGACCTGTGACAACCTTGTCGCCAACGTTTAGGCCGGACTTTATGATGATATGGGTCATGTCGCCTGGCCCGATGCTTACCGGCGTCACCGCCGCTTTGCCGTCGACGAGGCGATAGACAACCAGGCAATCGGTCTTACCCATATCGACGTTGGGATTGTCCCGGCGAATCTCCAACGGCAGGTCGTCGACTCTTCTCGATACGACCGCCTGGCTGGGCACTTTCAGAATCGCTTTATGCCTGACCGTTTCGATATCGACATCGGCGGTCAGTCCCGAGTACAACTGTTTGGCGCTCTCGTCCAGCAGTATCTCGGTCTTGTAGTACTTTGTGCGTGTGACCGACATATCATGTGTCAGGGCAATCGTATCAACGACGCCGGTAAACTCATCGTCCCAGAATGCCTGTACTCGAATCGCCGCCTTTTGTCCGACCTTGAGATTGCCGATGTCGGCTTCGTCGACCTGCGCGACCAGGATCATCTGCGACAGGTCGGCAACCTGCATGATGATGGTGCCGGGATTGTTCATTGTGCCGGTCATCACAACTTCGCCCACCTCGGCATTGATTCGCGTTACGATGCCGTCGATTGGCGAGGTGATCATGGTGTAGCTCAGCGCCTCCCTGGCCTGTTCGATCATCTCCTGTGAAGCTTCCAGGTTGTGCTGCAAAACCACGAGTCCAAGTTCGGAAGCCTTCAGCGCGTACTCGGCGGCGGCATACTGGGCCTTTAGCTCATCGAGTCTGCATTCTATCTGGTCAAAATTTGCCTGGCTGATATCTCGGGATTCGAGGAGTTTTTTCTGTCTTGTAAAATCGCTGTCTGCC
>JAGHBX010000411.1 GCA_021160785.1 Planctomycetota bacterium
GGCGATTCTCATGTCGGTAAGCTTTCGCATGCCGTCAATTATTTTACCGATGTCTTTGTTGAGAGTCGGTTCACCCGAACCACTGAACGTTATGAAATCGGCGCGGAGGTCGTCGGCGAGTTTTGCTTTGAGTTGATGCAGAACTTCTTCGACAGGTACAAAACTTTGTCGCTGCACGATCTGTTTGCACGCAACACCCAACTGGCAATAGATGCAATTTTGCGTGCACGTTTTCAAGGGAACAATGTCCACCCCGAGACTAAGACCCAAACGTCTTGACGGTACGGGTCCGAACAGATATTGTTGGTCGACGGCCATAGACTCAGCTTCTCACTATCTCATAAATTCTCTTGCAGTCGGCGAGAAGTTTCTCGGTCCAGTCGATGGGCATGATGCAGGCGGCGTCGGATTTGGCCTTGTCCGGTTCGGGATGAACTTCGAGGAAGAGGCCGTCGGCGCCCGCGGCGATCGCAGCCTTTGCAAGCACCGGCGCCATTTCGCGATTGCCCCCGCTGGTAGTTCCCGCTCCGCCGGGGCGCTGCGTACTATGCGTGGCGTCAAACATGACGGGGCAGCCCAACCGCTGCATCTCGGCGATTGCCGTCATGTCGTTGACCAGCCGATTGTATCCGAAGAATGTGCCGCGCTCGGTCAGTATGATCCGATCGTTTCCGGCGGCGCGTATCTTATCGACGACATTGGTCATCTCGCCCGGCGAAAGAAACTGTCCCTTCTTGACGCTGACGGGTTTGCCGGTTTCGGCACAGGCGACCAACAAATCAGTCTGCCTGCAAAGAAAGGCCGGGATCTGCAGGCAGTCCACAACCGCGCCCGCCTGCCGGGGCTGATCGGACTCATGGACGTCGGTCATGACCCCCAAACCGGTCTTGGCGCGTACCTGAGCGAGGATTTCCAGCCCCTCGACCAGGCCCGGGCCGCGAAAACTGCTTATGCTGGAGCGGTTGGCCTTGTCGAAACTCGCCTTGAATATGACCCCGACCCCGGTCTTTTCGCCGATTTCGGCAAGTCGCCCGGCAATGTCAAGACAGCCGCCGAGACTCTCGATAACGCACGGGCCCGCCACCAGGAACAGCCCGCCGTTGCGTTTGATTTGCACGTTGCCTATTGTGATTGTATTGTCCATTGTTCTCTGCGCCTCTGCTGCCTTCCGTGTCGGCAATGCCGTGTTATCCTAACATTCTAATAAACCGCGTTCGTATACCGGCGGGTTTGGCGTTGGGGGGAACCACCATGTGCACCGCCCGCGGAACAAGCTCGATGGTTATCGGCAGAGCCGGCCCGGGATCGCCGTCGAACTGAGAGTACACTTTCGCATCCGGCGAACTGACATGGATGACTTTGCCCTGTTTGTAAATGACATCCTTCCGGCCGGGGTGCATTTTCAAAACGGTCATCAGCGAGTGCTTGGCAAGGCGCAGCCGTGACTTGCATTTGTAAATACAGACATCCAGCAGCCCGTCTCCATAATCGGCGTAATGAAGTATCTGCAGCCCGACCGCATATCTCGAAATGTTGCCGACGAAGACAAGGCAGGGCCCTTCGTAGATATCCTCATCGTCAACGGCAATATTCAACTCGGGAAATCGATGGCCCCAGAAGGTGCGCCAGACCGGCCAGAAATAATCAAGATGGTTGATATGTCCCTGCCGCGTATCCATGACACGCTTGACAACATCGGCGTCGAATCCAAAACCGGCAATGGATGTAAAACATTTGCCGTTGGCGTTGCCCAAATCCAGCGGACGTATGCAGTCGCCCTCGAAGGCCTTGATCAGTGTTTTGGTTTTTTCATCGAAGCCCAATTCGTTGGCTAACAGATTCTCAGTGCCGCCGGGGATGATCAGGATGGGCTTGTCGCTTCCTTCCAGGCCGTGCACGATTTCGCGCACCGTGCCGTCGCCGCCGCCCGCCACTATCATCGCGCAGTCGGAATCGGCGCCCGACTGGCCGGCAAGTTCGGCGGCGTGCGAAAGCGAATGCGTAAAACTTGTGCGAACATCGTAACCGCCTGCGGTCAGGTAGTCCTTGAACTCGCGCACCATCGTCTTGCCGCTGCTGGCCCCGCTCTTGGGGTTAATAATATAGGCGATATAACCGTCGTTCGGATTCAAACTCATACTCTAATTCACCTTATACTGGCCCTGCTAAAAAACTGTGCGCTAATTCGCGGGCAAGCACTATTCAACAATTCATTATGATTTTCAACGCGAAAATCTATCACCCTGAAGGGTGTTCGGCGTCGAACAGCACTTGCGTTTCCTGCGAACCCATTTCTCTCAGCTTATCTCTTATCAAGCCGGCGTATCCTTTAATAATATGTTCCAGCCCGCCCAATCCAATCGCCGCCAGCACCTGCCCGATAATGTCCTCGGCGGGCCCCTCCACCTCGACGAAACTGCCTAACAGGGGCACCTGGTCCAGGCAAATCGCACAGCCCTGGAACCTCCAGAGTCTACGTCGCTTCTCGATGATGAGTTCCTGCCGATATCCAAGAGCCTCCAGCAGCCCGGCCATGGCCGAATAATCGGCGATTTCAACCTCAATTTCCGTCCTTTTCTTGAATCGTCCTTTTTGCTTCGGTCCTTTATAGGTCAGTATCACCTTTTCGCTCACAGCGTCAATCCAGCGCCTCAGCCGCAGCGAGCAGCCCCGCTTGATCAGCATACCCTCGCCGCCGCCGTAATATGTATCAAGATGCGTCACGTCGCCGCGGTGCTCGGCGCCCAGCCCCTCCAGCCGTTCACCGATCGCATCCAGCCCCGCGACCTTAACCGTGGCTTCAATTTCCAGTCCCATATTAATACCAACCGCTATACCCAAATCTCAGGCGCAAACCCACACCCATTATACCTGCACCGCCGCCCCCTCACAACACCCCTCTTTCGACCAATTCCTCACGAAGTGCGCCGGCGCCGCCAAAGGCAATCCCCGTCATTCCCACCGCGACGGCGCCCCGGACATTCGCCGCCAGGTCGTCAATATACAAACACCTCTCAACCGGTGTAACCACATTCTTCGCCGCTGCAAGAAAGATAGCCGGATTCGGCTTGACCACCCCCACCTCAAAACTCAACGTCGGCCTGACGAACAAGTTCAGCAC
>JAGHBX010000633.1 GCA_021160785.1 Planctomycetota bacterium
CCGGGAGAGGCGGATGTGTAGGGGCAACCCTTGCGGTTGCCCTGGATGGCTTACAAAAAGCGGGCCCCGTCAAACGGAGCCCACTCATAAAACTTAACATAAATTACTGCCCCAAAGGGTATTACATCCCCATTCCGCCGCCCGGAGGCATTGGAGGCATTTCCTTCTTTTCGGGAATCTCACTGACAATCGCGTCTGTCGTCAGCAGCAGCGAAGCAATTGATGCACCGTTTTGAAGCGCGGTTCGCTCGACCTTCGTCGGCACAATCACGCCGAACTTGACCATGTCGCCGTACTGTTTTCGCATGGCGTCATATCCGAAATTAAGCTCATCGGATTCGATCACCTTCTGCGCGACAATCGAACCGTCAAGGCCCGCATTCGCAGCGATCTGCTTGATGGGCGCCAACACCGCACGACGAACAATATCCACGCCGATCTTCTCGTCTTCGGTCCCTTTAACCTTGCCGAGCACGCCAAGGGCCTTGAGCATCGCAACCCCGCCGCCCGGCAGTATCCCTTCTTCGACCGCTGCACGGCATGCATGCAAAGCATCCTCGACACGGGCCTTCTTTTCTTTTACCTCGGCCTCGGTCGCCGCGCCGACCTTGATCAGTGCAACGCCTCCGGCGAGTTTCGCCAGACGCTCCTGCAACTTCTCGACATCATAATCACTGGTCGAAATCTCGATCTCGTTCTTGATCTGTTCGATGCGGCCCTTGATCTCCGTCGTATCGCCGGCGCCTTCGATAATAGTCGTGCTGTCCTTGTCGATCGTGATCGTCTTGGCCTGACCCAACTGGCTCAACTCAAGGTTCTCTAATTGCAAACCGAGATCCTCGAAGATCGCCTGCCCGCCGGTCAACAGCGCGATGTCCTGAAGCAGCGCCTTTCTACGATCGCCGAAACCCGGCGCCTTCACCGCTGCAATCTGAAGCACGCCCCGAAGTTTGTTGACAACCAAAGTAGCCAGCGCCTCGCCCTCGACGTCCTCGGCGATAATCAGAAGCGGACGAGCCTTCTTGGCGACCTGCTCCAGCAACGGAACAAGCGACTTGACCGAGCTGATCTTCTTCTCAAACACAAGGACAAACGGCTTATCCAACACCGCCGTCATATCTTCGGGATTGTTGACGAAGTGCGGGCTGAGGTATCCCTTGTCAAACTGCATGCCTTCGACAAGATCCACAACCGTATCCAGTGACTGGCCCTCTTCCACCGTAATCACGCCGTCCTTGCCAACCTTATCCATCGCCCGGGCCAGGGTCTTGCCAATTTCGGCATCCTGGTTCGCCGAACACGTCGCAACCTGCTGAATCTGCTTGCTCGACTTGACCACAGTCGCCATATTCGCAAGCTCATCCACCAGCGCAGCGACACCCTTGTCGATACCGCGCTTGACCTGCATCGCGTTGGCGCCGGCCGTAATATTCTTCAGGCCCTCGTTGAAAATCGACTCGGCAAGAATAGTCGCCGTCGTAGTACCGTCGCCTGCAACGCTCGACGTCTTCGAGGCAACTTCCTTGACCATCTGGGCGCCCATGTTCTCGTATGCGTCCTCCAGTTCGATCTCCTTGGCGACGGTTACGCCGTCTTTGGTGACCGTCGGAGAGCCGTAAGACTTCTCTAATATCACATTCCTGCCGCACGGACCCAACGTAATCTTGACCGCCGCCGCTAATTTATTCACACCCTGGCGAATGGCCGCACGGGCTTCATTCTCAAAGGCTATCTTTTTTGCTGCCATGTCTGTCTCCTGTCTGTTTTTTTATGACCCGCCGCAAAATGGCGGGTACGTCACCAAACTATTCCTCGCTACTTCTCGAGGATCGCCATAATATCCGATTCGTTCATGATCAGATACTCTTTGCCGTCGATCTTCACTTCCGAGCCGGCATAGCTGGAAAACAGCACCGAGTTGCCTTTCTTGACCTGCATCTTGCCAAGGCTTCCGTCATCCAGAATCTTACCGGCGCCTACGCTTACAACCTTGCCCCGCTGAGGCTTCTCCTGAGCACTGTCCGGCAGCACAATGCCCCCGGCCGTTACACTCTCTGCCTCGAGACGCTTGACAATCACTCGGTCAGCCAATGGTCGGATCTTCATCTTCTCTTTGCTCCTTTCAAAAACAACAATTCCTGATTATTCCATTTTATATCAATCACACATTAATAATGTGCTCTGATACGCGGATAAGCCGCTTTACGATAAAACATTACAATTTCTCTCGCGAGAATTTATTACCCTGAAGGGTATTATATACTGAAAACATAACTGTTATACTTTTTGATAAACAGCCGGTTCAACTGACTCTGCAATATCAGCACATCGACGGGTTTCGCTATCACGCTGAAAACATCCAGTTCAAGCGCCCGGCTCAGAACCGGACGCTCACATTGCGCCGACGCCATAATACACGGCAGCATCGGCTCGTAGCCCCGCACCGCCCGGACAATACTCAGCCCGTTGACCACCTGAGAATCAATATCCACAAGCGCCATGTGAACACGGCTTTCCGCCAGAATGTCCACCGCCTCACCCGCACTGGAGGCAACCATCGACCTTATGCCACGAGGGGCAAGCATTTCCTCGACAGCACTCGACCACGCCCGGTCGCCATGACCCACCAGTACATTTATTTCACTCAACGTCATGCAAAACCAGCAATAACTGCAAAATCACCTCCGACCTAAGGTGCAAATAACGTGCCAACCGCCCCATAACACAACAACAAAGACATAAGTGCTGTATTTGCAAGCACTTGTGTTTTTCCCACCCAAATGAGACGACACTGGCAAAATTGCAGCCCGCCTCCAAAACCCTGCCACCATGACAGAGTCCTTGACAAACGAACCCGCCGCCTCGACAATTCGTAATTAAGATGCAAGTCTCAGACGTCAAAGAGCCGGCAACAAGCATTTGGAAAGGTACAAGTTATGTCGAGAATTAGTGTCGTGCCGACCTCCCTCCTTGCAGCCGCCGTATTCTTCCTGGCCTGCGGCTGCGACCTCAAGCCCCTGCCACAATCCGATCAGCACAAAACACCTGCTACCGTCAAAGAGTTGGGGGATTCCAAAATGTCTGATAAGACAGCAAAAGTAACGAAAACCGACGCCGAATGGCAAAAGACCCTCACGCCCGCACAATACCGGATATTGCGACAAAAAGGCACAGAACCCGCTTACAGCGGCAAGTATGACGAATTCTTCGCCAAAGGCGACTACCTCTGTGCCGCCTGCGGCAATGAACTGTTCACCTCCCAGGCCAAATACAATTCCGGCTG
>JAGHBX010000499.1 GCA_021160785.1 Planctomycetota bacterium
ACTGGGGACCGTGCAACCAGATCGCAAAGATCGCAGGAACCGGAACCGTCGGCTTCGGCGACTGCACATTCGTACATTGGGGCGGCAGGGAAAAGAATCGCCATGCCCTGCAGGTCGAAAGCGGCACGGTACTGGTTCGCGGCTGCGAGTTTAGACAGAACCGACCGCAAATCAACCTCGGTGAAAATGTCCGCCGCGCAATCATTGCCGAAAACCTGTTCACAGGCGCCGAAAGAATCACCAACAAGTCAAAAGGCAACGTACAGATAGCCCTGAACGCCCACGATTAGGCACGACGGCCTTTTCTATTGCCATACGGTTGAAGAGGCCGCACTGAAAACTGTAACGTGAAATTCACATAAAGAATGGTCCGGGAATTGGGTGCAGGTCGCCTGGGGTTCAGGTGCGCCGCGAAAGTTGACGAGCGAAAAGGCGAAAAAATAGTTATTTTGTTTTGCAAATTCTCCTCGATCCATCGTCTATATCAATGGTGAACAGAAAAACTATACAGGTCAGAGAAGACAAAAGCACTACGAATCCCTCGGCCGTAGCTGGGGGAGGTGCGCCATTGCCGGATGCCGGCGACTTGATGGCTGTTGTCGCCCATTATCAGGGCGCCCTGTTGCGTTATGTGGGCAGAATGTTAGGGACGACCGATCACGAAGCCGAGGACATCGTCCAGGAGACCTTTGTCAGGCTGCATCTCCAGGTTACCGCCAAGGGTCGCCAAAGCGTCAGGAACCTTACGACCTGGCTGTTCAGGACGGCCCATAATCAGACAATTGATGTTTTCCGTCGGCGGGCGCGGCGGATAAAATCAGCGGAAACCACAGCCGAGTCCGCTTCATTGGCGCAGGAGCAAGCGGCAGACGAGTTGGACGCCCTGGGCGAAGTGCTTCGCCGGGAGGCGCGCGAGGTGGCTTTGCGGGAGTTGGCCAAACTCGACGATCAGCAGCGCCAGATTGTGCTGCTCAAGATCATCCAGGGAATGACGTTACGCCAGGTAGCCGAGGTGGTCGGCATATCGGTTTCCCTGGTCAACTATCGGCTCAATAAGGGGCTGACAGAATTGGCGCGGCGATTACAAAAAGCGGGAGTTGTGTAGATGGTGTTTTTGGGCAATAAAAAACGAAACGCAATCCTTCCGGTCGAAGACCGGGTCAGGAGTTGGCTATGAATCGGGAAGAAGCGGAAAAATTATTGGCAGTACTTATCTTCGGCGATCTTGACGAGGCATCTAAGACTGATCTGACGGCTTACCTGCAAACTGACGACGAACTTCGCGAGCGTCTGGCCGATATGCGGATGGCGGTAAAGGTAGCCTCCGACGCCTTGCAGCACGGGCCGGATCCGGTATTGGGCAAGAAGCGTTTGAAACATCTCGCCAGGCTCGCCAGGCAACGCAGCAACAGCAGACGGTCGGCGGTTTTCACAGTGCGATATATGGCGGCCGCGGCGGCGATACTCGCAGCGGTAATGCTGCCGTCTTTTCTCATATTCAACGGGACCCGCAAACTCAAGTCTTTAGGGACTGTCCAGTCAGTGTCGGATACTGGCGGCGGATGGTCCCGCAAGAACGATGAATATGACATCGAATTTACCGGCGGCAGCAATGCTTTGGTCAGATTGGAAGATGGCATGCCCGACTCCTACGGTGAAGCCACAGAAGAATCTCTGGATGCCAAAAAGCAAATTGCCAAAGCCCTCCGGGGTGGAGGCGCATATGGCAATGGCATAGACGATCAAGTCCAATTCAGTTTGCACGGGGGACAAGTCGGCGCGGAGAACAACGGTCAGAGTGTCAAGTTCGATGATGGTCATCTTACAGTAGATGGTGATGTCGACGAGATTCTTGGCAGAGAGATAACCTCGGATAATGGTGCAGTTAATCTAACCTTGTCTGACAAGAGCGGTCCGTTTGAAACATTGTATCACTCTTATGCTCCCAAAGATGCTGTGGCAAGCCGGTCATCTTCCAGAGGTATCAAAGCCGGCTACGATTACGAGAGCGGTCCCGGCGGCGACCAATACAAATCAAAGACCGGGTCGGCGAGCGGAATCGCGGGGCATGGGGCAACCATTCGCGCCGGGGACAAACTGTCCGCGAGCCTGGAAAGTTCCGCCCTAACGGATGAATTCGATAGTCGGCGTTCAACCACCGTAGACTCCGATATGCCTGCCGTTGCGAAAGAAACCCAACCGTCGCCGACTGCGACATCAGCCACAGGGTCGACGCCGGATATGGCGCCGCTGCCAATTGAGTTGCCAAAGCCTGCGTTTGTCGGCACTCCCACAAATATCAAGGTTCCGAATCCGATAAAGTCGCACGGCAAACCCAGCACAAAGCCAAAACCCCAACCATCGTCGCCTGGGAAGATGCCGCCCAGACCCACAAGGCCTGCGTTGCCTCCGCCGCCGCCGGTTTTTGTGGACGCCGTTACAAGTAAGTATGAGACCAAATCACGCCCTGAGGGCTGGAAGCGGGAAACGGGAACGATCAATACTGAGAGCGAGGCGGCGTCATCATCATTCCGGAATCAGACAGCCGTCAGTAAGAATGACGCCAATGGCAAGAAGTTCAACCTTGATCTGGGCAACAGGCACAATGCGACTGTCGGCGAAACCAGCGAACCTTCCGATACTGTCCGCTACGATGCAGTAATTGTTGACAGCGTGGAGAAATATTCGGCTTTCGAAGAAGCGCAAAAGGACCAAACTTCCACTCGCAAGGTGTTGGATACTGAAGGTATAGCTCACGATAAGATATATACCGTGAGGTCAAAAAATAATCGCATAGTTCTTGACGAAGAGATGGAAAATGCTGACTCCTTCCTGATTAGCGACACCGAAGGCGGCATCGAACTGACGAAGGACAAGAATGAACCGCTTCCGGGAGACCTTCCGGCAGGAGGCCCTGTGTCCGGTCGCGACGTCAACAGACGGCTCATGGGTGCGGAGGAGATGGAGAGAACAAGTGAAGATTTAGACGATTTTGAATCGTCTGGTAAGAAAGAAGCCAAAGATGCTGAGATGTGGACCGGGTCCAGAGCTGAACTTGAGGAAGGTGCTTTTTTAGGGGTTGGCAACTCCGGCGTACCTGTCGGTGAGGATGAACCCGACTTGCCGCCCGCCTCGCGTTTTAAGTCTGTCCCCGTCAATCCGTGGGTCATGGCCGAACGCGATTCTCTGTCGACCTTTGGGCTTGATGTGGATACCGCTTCATATACGCTCTGCCGACGGTATATTTACGGTGGGTTCCTGCCCCCGGCGGGCGCGGTGCGTATGGAGGAGTTCGTCAATTACTTCAACTACCATTACCCGCAGCGGGCCGATCGAACATTTACGGTTCACGCTGAAGCGGCGGCGTCTCCGTTTGCCGGCAAAGGAAAAAACCTGACGCTGCTTAAGATCGGCGTAAAAGCGCGCACGATCGGTCGCGATCAGCGCAAGGCGGCCCACTTGATTCTCGTCGTCGACACGTCGGCATCGATGGGTAAGCCGGACCGATTAGGGCTTGTTCAACAGGCATTGAACCTGTTGATTGACAATCTCTCGGACGCCGACCGTGTCACTTTGATAACCTGTTCAAACCAGGCGCGACTGCACCTGGAAGCAGCCTCAGTAGGCCAGCGCGACAGGATTCGCCAGGTTATTAACGCCATCCAGCCGTCCGGGTCCACGAATCTTCTGGCCGGGCTTAAGTTGGGCTACGCAGCCGCCCGTCGCTCGTTCGACCCCAAAGGGATCAACCACGTGGTGCTCTGCTCCGACGGCGTCGCCAATGTCGGACAGACCGAAGCTGACGCGGTTCTAAAGGCCGTTGCCGCGGACCGAAAACAGGGCATCGCCATCACATGTGTTGGCGTGGGATACGGCTCGTACAATGACGCGTTTCTGGAATCCCTGGCTAATCGTGGCGACGGTAGTTATGTGTTTCTCGACTCGGCCAGCCAGGCTCAAAGAGTCTTTGTCGAA
>JAGHBX010000442.1 GCA_021160785.1 Planctomycetota bacterium
CCTTTGAATATCCCGACAGCGGCAATGTTCTTGCAGACATAACGCTGGACATCGAACACGGCGAGAAGGTCGCGCTGATCGGTCCGAACGGCGCCGGTAAATCCACTCTGCTTTTGGCATTGAGTGTGTTCATCGAGGGCACAGGAGAGATCCTTATCGACGGTATTGTTGCTTCCAGGAAGAATGCAAAGAAGATTCGAACGGTTATCGGCTCGGTCCTGCAGAATCCCGACGAGCAGCTTTTTATGCCCACCCTTTTCGACGACGTGGCGTTCGGCCCGATGAATATGGCGCTTACACGCGCCGAAGTTGTAAAGCGGACAACCGACGCATTGCAGACCGTCGGTCTTGAAGGAATGGAAAAACGCCCCCCCCACCATCTCTCGGCGGGGCAGAAGCGGGCGGCGGCGATTGCGACCATCCTGTCGATGTCGCCCAAGATCATCACGATGGACGAGCCGGACACCAGCCTCGATCCGCGAAGCAGGAAGAATCTGACCGCTCTTCTCAAGTCGCTCGATCAGACCCTCATCATCGCCACGTGCAACATGAATTTCGCCGCCGGACTTTGCCAAAGAGCAATCCTCATAGACAAAGGCGCCGTAATCGCCGACGGCCCGGCCAAACAGATTATGACCGATTCCCACCTCATGCAATCACACGGCCTCGAGGTCCCCGCCGCATTCGTCGACTGATCCCAAACATCTCGGATTATCTTCTTGTAATCGGAGCAATTTGCACCTAAGATTTGGCCGTTGACGTGATCTGGAGAACGCATGGCCAAACAAATACAAAATAACGATCTGGCAATCAAAACACCCCCGGTGGGGCTTGCTGTCTTTGCACTTGTCGGACCCTCTTTTATCTGGGCGGCCGAGTTCATCGGCTCCGGTGAGGTCATCCTTGCAACCCGCACCGGCGCAATCTTAGGCACGAGCGTGCTGTGGGCAATCGTCGCGGGAATCTTCCTGAAGTACTGGATCGGCATGAGCGGCGCACGATATACCGTTTGCACCGGCGAGGGAATGATCGACATGTTCGACCGCATACCGGGTCCGCGCCATTGGGTTGTCTGGACCGTTCTGATTGTCCAGTTCGCAGCCGGCGCCATCGCCATCGGCGCACTTGCCACATCCGCAGGCGTTTTTCTGAACAATCTCTTTGGCATCGACCCTGTCATTGCCGGATGGCTCGTAACAGTCGGCGCAGTGGCGGTCGCATGGAGCGGCGCATTTAATATCCTCAAAATCGTCATGAGCTTCTTCGTGCTCATTATTGTAATCGGCGCAATTTACGTCGCCGCCCACGTATTTCCAGGCTTCGGCGAATTGCTGCACGGCCTGGCCTTCAGCGTCCCCGACGTTCCACAGTGGGCACAGTCAATCGAAGGTGTAAGCTCCAATCCGTGGCGGGAGCTGCTGCCGCTGTTAGGCTGGGGCGCGGGTGGCTTTGCAAGCCAGGTCTGGTACACATACTGGGTGATGGGCGCAGGCTACGGGGCGACCAAAGACAGGGGCTATGGAAAACCCGCCGACGTTTCCGCCCTGAAGAACCTGTCGGCTTCCGCCGCGACAAAGATAAAAGGCTGGTGCCGCGTCCTCTATGTCGATGCGACCATTGCCATGGTGATAGGGATTGTCGTAACAAGCGCGTTCTTTATCGCCGGAGCAGGCATTCTCGGCCCGGAAAAAATAGCACCTAAAGGCGAAGATGTCGCCATCAAACTCTCATCGATCTTCGCTCGCCACTGGGGATATATCGGTGGTGTCCTTTTCATGATCACAGGAGCATCCGCCCTTATCGCAACGCAGATAGGGCAATTAGCCGGTTGGCCCAGACTCCTGGCGGACTCATTCAGGATATGCTTTCCCAATCTTGGCAAACGCTACCCATGGAAGATACAGTTCAGATTCTTCCTTGTTTTCTTCTTCGTCACCAACTGCATTATCATCTTCTGCTTCAAGAAAAAACCCGTCTTTCTCGTAATGATAGGCGCCATCTTCGACGGCCTGCTGCTCACCCCGCTCCAGGCCATCTGGATCGCAATCGCAATGTTCGCCGTAATGCCGAAAATGCTCTCAAAGGAAGCCGCCCGAATCCTCAAGCCCCACTGGATATTCGCCGTAGGCCTCATCGCAGCATTTATCGTTTTCGGCTACTTCTGCATCTTCCAGATCCCACCAACCATAATGTCGCTGTTCGGCAACTCCCAATAAACGGCAGAGTCGGCGGGCGAAAAGAAGGTTTGACATTTGTCCGGCGTGGAAATATCATCTTATCCGTTAAATCCTTTGAGACCTGAACGTGAAGCTGTTAATTGATTCATTATATCTGCTTGGAATCGCGGCGCTTGCCCCGAAGATCATCTACCGGATGGTGCGCCACAACCGCTATCGGTCCGGCTGGTCGCAGCGCCTTGGGCGTATTACGCGCAGAAACCCGGATAAACCCTGCATCTGGATCCACGCCGTCAGCGTCGGCGAGGTCAACGCCACAAAAACGCTCATCGCCGAGTTGCAAAAGCAACTTCCCCGTTACGAAATCGCCCTCAGCTCGACAACCGATACGGGCATGGCCCGCGCCGAAGCTTTATATGGAGATAAGCTGGACGTTTTTTATTTCCCGTTCGATCTGTCCGGCATAATGAAGCGTGCCTTCAAGAGGATTCGGCCCGATATATGCCTGCTGATGGAGCTTGAGGTCTGGCCCAACCTCGCACGGATCGCCGCCAAACAGAATGTCCCGCTGGTCGTCGTAAACGGCAGGATCTCGGACAGGAGCTTCCCACGCTACAAGCTTGTAAAACCAATGGTTAAGTCCATGTTCAAAAAGCTCACACTCGTACTCGCCCAGACCGCCGAATACGCCGATCGCTTCAGATTCTTAGGTTGTCCTGAAGATAAGGTCATCGTAACAAGCTCGCTCAAATACGACACCGCCCAGGTCGCCGACAGGATCGAAGGTGCAGATCAACTCGCCGCCCAACTCAATATCGGTAATGGCCGTCTGTGGGTGGCGGGCGGAACCGGGC
>JAGHBX010000355.1 GCA_021160785.1 Planctomycetota bacterium
ACGGCAACATCATTCCCCCGAGAGAATTCAGCGGCGAGCCGCTCTGGGATTCTTCTGCTTCGGGAGGAAGATCTGACAGCGAATGTATCCTCTATGAAGATATCCCGCTGCCTGCCTCATGGCTCCGCCAGGGCACGAACGTTTTGGCCATCCACGGCCTGAACTACAGTGCTTCCAGCAGCGACCTGCTCATACTGCCCGAGTTACAGGGCGGTGTTATAACCACGGGCGGCGGGACCGCGGATCAGCTTTCCATCGCTTCTGTCGAGTACAATCCCAGTTCAGGCAATCAGGACGAGGAGTACATTGAAATCACCAGCATCGCCGATACGGCTATCGACATTTCACAATGGCATCTGACCGGCGGCGTGCAATTCACTTTCCAGCCCGGAACCGTGATTCCGAGCAACAGCCGAATCTACGTTTCACCCAATGTCAGAGCCTTTCGCCAGCGCAGCATAAGCCCCAGGGGAGACCAGGGTCATTTTGTCGTGGGCGGTTACAAAGGACATCTTTCAAGTTGGGGCGAGACAATTACTCTGGCAGACTCCAATTACGGAACCGTTGCCACAGTCACCTACACCGGCAATCCGTCGTCGCAGCAGGAGTACCTTAGAATTTCGGAGATAATGTATCACCCACCTTCCGGCGGTCCGTATAACGAGGAAGAATACGAATACATTGAACTGAAGAACATTGGTTCCCAACCGCTGCTGCTCGACGGCGTCAAGTTCGCCGAAGGAGTAATCTATCAGTTTCCTCCAGGGGGCGGGGTCTATCTGCAACCCGATCGGCATATTGTCATTGTCAAGAACAGACAGGCCTTTGAATCCCGTTACGACACCAGCGATATGACTTTGGCGTCCGGCACATATGAAGGCAGTCTCAGCAATAGCGGAGAGAGTATCAATATCGAAGACGAGACGAGCAGTACTATTCTTGAATTTTCCTATGACGATGACTGGTTTGGCATCACGGATGGGCCTGGCTTTTCCCTGACGATCAGGGACGTTGACAATCCCGACCTTGACTCATGGGACAGCAAGAGCGGCTGGTGGCCAAGCGCAGAGATTGGCGGCTCGCCCGGTGAAGACGACCCCGATACTACTTTCGCCCCGGGTTCGATTGTAATCAGCGAGGTAATGACGCATACCGACGACCTTGTATACGGCGACTGGATAGAGATATGGAACAAGACCGGATCACCGGTATATATCGGCGGCTGGTTCCTCTCCGACAGCACAAGCGATCTGAGAAAGTATGAGATAGCTACTAATGACCCACGCGCCACGATTTCACCCGACAGCTATGTTGTCTTTGACTCTGTAAATGATTTTAGAAACTCCGGCGACCCCGGCTCTAACGTACAGTTCGGCCTGAGCGAACATGGCGAGGACGTTTACCTTACTTCCGGAGCGGGCGGCGTACTCACGGGCGAATACAGCACCGAGCAGGAAAACTTCGGCGCTGCCGAAAATGGCGTGACTCTCGGTATGTATATCAAGACCGACGGGTCAGATGACTTTGTCCGAATGCTGACGGTCACCAAGGGCTATGCCAACAATAATGACCCGATCATCGGTCCGGTAGTGATAAGTGAGATCATGTATAACGCACAGGACCCCGAGTCCGACTCCGATGCTGAATACATTGAACTGACAAACCTTACCGGCGGCACGGTTAACCTTTACGATCCGGCCAACCCGATAAATACATGGCGTATCAAGGGCGTAAGCTACGCCTTCCCGCAGGGTGTTACGCTTTCCGCCAACGAGACTATCCTGATCACACGCGGCGACCCGGCGACATTCCGTTCGACATACGGCATTGGCGTCATTACAGATATCTACGGACCGTACAGCGGTGCGCTCGATAACGGCGGCGAGAAAGTAACGCTGATACAGCCCGGCGCGCCCGATCCGATCACATTTGAAGTACCCGAAATACGAATTGACAGGGTAAACTACAGCGACGGCTCGCATCCGGCGGGCAGCGATCCCTGGCCGACAACTCCCGACGGCGGCGGAAAATCACTGACCCGCAAAGTCTTAGCCAACTACGGCAACGATCCGGCAAACTGGCAAGCCGCCAACCCAACGCGCGGCTGGTAGGGATGATGATATTTTAGTAAAGGATTTTCCATGAAGTTCCAATTAAAGCAGCCAAATATACTATTTCTAATTCCCGTGCTGGTCGTCTTATGGTACGCGCCATTGAGTCAGGCCCTGGTAGTTAGCGAACTTATGTACCATCCCGTGGAAGAAGGAGGGGTTTCAACCGGCGACCAGAGGCTCGAATTCATTGAGCTATACAACGATCGAGCCGTCTTCGAAGATATCTCCGGTTATACCTTTTCCAATGATATCGATTATACGTTTCCGGCAGGAACAGTTATTGGCGGCAAGGAATATCTGGTAATCGCCAAGGAACCGGCCTTAGTGGAAGCAACTTATGGCATAACGGGGGTTTTAGGTCCTTACGACAAACGCTTCAAAGACAGCGGCGATCGGGTCGATCTGGCGACCGCAGTGGGCGAAATAACCATGACGTTTGCGGTTTAGGAAATACCCTGCTGTGGGGGAGGTTCAGAG
>JAGHBX010000342.1 GCA_021160785.1 Planctomycetota bacterium
CAGTTGTCTATGAATTCGCAGTCGTCCTTGATGAGGCTTGCCGCTCCGCCGGTGAGTATGGTCTGGGGCCATTTGCCGATTTCCTCGGCGTATCTTCGGGTGACCGTTTCCAGCAGACCGATGACGGCGTAGTATAGGCCGCAATTGATGGCCTCCTGTGTGTTGGCTCCGTATGAGCCTTTGGGCTTTTTGACTTTGACTTTGGGTAGTTTTGCCGTGCCTTCGTGCAAAGCGCGTGCGGTTATGTCAAAGCCCGGATAGATGACGCCGCCCATGAAGACGCCGTTGTCGTCGACGAGATCGATGGTAAGGGCCGTTCCGAAATCCGCGACGACGACTGCGTCCTCGACAACGGCAAAGGCCGCCGCCGCCGCGACGAGCCTGTCTGTGCCCACCTCCATCGAATTGTCCACCGCGGTTTCGATAGGCAGAGGGATATCCTTGCCGACGATTTTGAGCTTCTCGTCGAGTTGGCTGCGGCAGATATCGGCTACCAGGCTGGTCCATGCCGGCTTGACGCTGCTGACGACAATGACGCCGTCTCTTTTGTCTACTTTCGCGCTTTCGGCAAACGGTATCTGCTCCCAGGCCTCTGTGAGCAGCCGTGTGAGTTTTGGTTCGATATCTTCGGCGTTGCCTGGCAGCGATTCGATAAACTTTTCCTGGTCTTTGACAAACAGTCCGACGGTGATTGTCGTGTTGCCTATGTCTATTGCAATGATATTCATTTAACCATTTTCCACAAGACCTCTTTCAACTCTGTAATTCCCGCTCCGCTAACCGCCGATATTGTCATCGGCGAAAAAGGCAGCGAGTACCGTTTTTTGAGCCGTTCGGCGATTTCACCGGCGACTGCGCCGTCGCCGTCGAGATCGGCTTTATTTAATACGACAAGTTCCAACTTGGCGGTCAGCACTTTGCTGTGAAAATCCAGTTCACCTCGGATTTTGGCGTAGTTTTCGACCGGGTCCGAGCCGTCGGCGGGCAGGATGTCCAGTATATGGACGAGTATCCGTGTCCTCTCGATGTGTCGTAGGAAGTCGTGTCCTAATCCTGCGCCGGCGTGGGCGCCTTCGATGAGGCCGGGGATGTCGGCCATGACGAATCGGCGATAGCCGCTGAGTTCGACGATGCCGAGGACGGGTTCGAGGGTGGTGAACGGGTAATCGGCTATTTTTGGCCTTGCCGCCGAGCATCTTGAGATGAGCGTGCTCTTTCCGGCGTTGGGCATTCCGACCAGTCCGATATCGGCGATCAGTTTGAGTTCGAGGCGCAGGTTTCTTTCCTGGCCGGGCTTGCCGTCCTGGGCGAACCTGGGTGTTTGCCGGGTGCTTGAGGCAAATGCTTTGTTGCCCTTTCCGCCCCTGCCTCCGTGACAGATGCAGACTTTCATGCCGATGGTGTGGAGGTCCTTGAGCATGATGTCCAGGTCGGCATCGTAAATGAGAGTTCCCGGAGGTACGCGAATGATCAGGTCGTCTCCGTCCGCTCCGGATTTGTTGGAGCCTTCGCCGGGCTTTCCATTGTCTGCGCGCCAGTGATGCTTGCCGGCAAAATCCAGCAGCGTGTTGACATCGTCAACGGCTTCGAAGTACACACTTCCGGCGTTTCCGCCGTCGCCGCCGTCGGGGCCGCCCTTGGCGATGTATCTTTCGCGGCGAAAGCTCACGCAGCCGTGCCCGCCGTCGCCTGCCTTGACCCAGATTTTAGCTTCATCAATAAACAATTCGCTCAGCCCACCAAGAGAAATCTTTCTTCAATATATTAACAGTCTGTCGACATTGAACTTTCTGAATTCGGCGCTTTCGCGGGAATGACAAGTTACATAAGCTGTCTTTGTATATTATTCTGCCGGGAGTTGGTCGGTGTTCAGGATTTTGCCGTCTACGCTGTAGTGTTGGAATGTCAGTGTTGGTTTTCCGTTTTTGCGTTCGACCGTGCCGGCGAGGAATCCTCCTGTTACGTTTAAGTATTTGTGCTCGGGGTATCTCTTGTCGTTGCTCCATCCGCCGGCGTGTTCGTTGCTTGCCGGGCCGCAGGAGTATTCGCGGACGCCGGTTTTGGCATGTTCTGAAACGTACTGCCAGTGTCGGTCGCCGCAGACGACGTACATGTTCTTCTGCCTGGAAATGAACTGCCGCAGTTCGTCGCCTTCGTGCGTGAAGCCTTCGTTTGCGTGGTTGTCGTTTTTGTTGGTGCGGTCCGGGCCGATTAGCGGCGTGGGGCTTATAAGGATTTTGAATGTTGCGTCGGATTCGGCGACGGTTCGCTTAAACCACAGCTTTTGTTCTTTGCCCCAGATGGTCTTGTCCGGGCCGTCGGGCATTGGGTTGGGGCTTCTAAAATCGCGTCCTTCGACGAGCCAGATTTGTAGGTCTTTGCCCCAGCGATAGGTTCGCCAGGTCTTGTTGCCCATTGGGACCTGTTCAAGAAAAACGGCCTGGCCCTGCTTGAAGGTGAAATCGCCCATGAATTTGCCTTGCATGGTCGGCCAGCAGTCGTTTCTCCATGTGTCGTGGTCATCCTTGATGAAGTAGCTTGCGACTTGGCGGTGAAACTCGACATTGGTGGGCAGGCTGTACGTCCGCCACCAGTGCCAGCGGGCAAGGGGCAGGGTCTTGGCGAGTTTGTCATAATAAATGATGTCGCCGGTGTGCACGAAGAAATCGGGATCGAGCTTTAGCATCTGGTTATAAATCTTGTATCCGCCGCCCGGGGCATCCTGGTCGCCGTAGGCCTGGCCGGTCGATACTGTGAAGACCACCTTTTCGGCGCGATTGGGTAGAGGCGCGGTCTGGAATCCGCCGTCCATGGTTTGACCTTTGCCGCCGTTGTCGGCCTGACTCTCGATGCGCACGAGATACGTTG
>JAGHBX010000360.1 GCA_021160785.1 Planctomycetota bacterium
CAGCATTAGCGGTTTTGAATCCGGCGAGCGACCATTCCATGATATCTGGGAGCAAAGTGCTATCTGCGCGCCTCCGGCTCTTCGGGTGCGGGCTCATCCTCGGCCTCTTTGGCCGGAAAGACTATCACCGAGAAGACAAACTCCGCAGGAGAAGTTCTTGTCGGCACCGCAAAAGCCGGCGGCCCGATTATAGGTCGAATCGACCAGGCTCTCCTCAGCGACAGGCGCCTCAATGGCTTCGGCTTCCTCAATTTCCTCGGTGGGCCGATATCTTTCTGCAAATACCGGCGAGAACACCAGTCCCATAAATACACTCAATACAATTGCGACTCTTACTTTTGGCTTACTAATCATTTTCGGTCTCCCTTCAGAATAACACCTTCGCTTTTTCTAACCCCCGTGTACGCACCGCCCTGCTTCGGGCGGTGTCTGTATCTATTCTACGTTTCAACCTCGCATGAGGTGGTAATTGCTTTACGAAAAAACGTGAGTAATTTGCCGATTTGGCGCATAATACTATATGAAAGCTCCAGCGAAAAAGGGACCTTGCCGGTGGCAGAGAACGCAGAACAATTGAGAACCGCGGCACTTGCCGACGACGCCGAGACATGGCGGGTGCTGCTGAAACGCGCAATTCCAATGATTTACGGGATGTTCGTGCGACGCCGGATCAATCCGGGCCTTGCCGAGGAACTCGTCCAGCAGACGGTCTTTGACGCGGTGCGCCGACGCGCCTCATTCGACGCGGACAAAGGGACGCCCGAGCAGTGGATGTTGGGCATCGCCCGAAACAACCTGGCGCTGGAGATGCGAAGACAAGCGATTCCGAAAGACCGAGCGACCGCTTCACACAGGACTTGATCGACCAGGCGATGGGAAACCTCCAATCCGCCGCTCTGCCGTCAGACAGCCAGGCAAGCATTGTCAGAAAAAGAGCATTCAAAGCAATCGCAGCCTGTCTGGTCATCCTGATGAGCCTTACCGCAATGATTTCCCTGCTGCTTAAATATTCCGAAACGCCGGGAAATACACCGACGGGTTACGCTCACAGGAAGCCGACGAAACCGGAGTTGGTTGAACTGGCCTTTGTTCTTCCAAGACCCATGTTCGTCGGAACGCCGATGAACATGAAGCTCTCGGTAAAGCTGGAGAAGCCGCGCGGACATGCCAGACCGGCGTTTTATGCGCCCAAAGGAACTGTCAACGTGGCAATAAACAAACCGGTGACCAGTTCCGATCCATTGCCGATTATAGGTGAACTGGCGATGATCACTGACGGCGACAAAGAGGCCGCCGACGGCAGTTACGTCGAATTAGGTCCGTTCCTCCAGCACGTCACGGTGGACCTGCAGGACGAGTTCGATATCTACGCCATCCTGTTCTGGCACTACCATAAGCAGGCCAGGGTGTACTTCGATGTGATCGTCCAGGTCTCGACCGATCCGGACTTCATAAACGCAAAAACACTGTACAACAACGACGTCGATAGTTCGGCCGGGCTGGGCGTCGGCAGTGATCTGCACTACATCGAGACCCATGAGGGACGGCTGATTGACGCAAAGGGCATCCGCGCCCGATACGTGCGGATTTATTCCAATGGTAATACCTCCAATGATCTCAACAATTTCATAGAAATCGAGGTCTGGGCTCGCCCGCCATTAGATGATGACAAGCAACCGGACACATCAAAAGAGAGCAAAAAGCCACAGCCGGAAACTACGCCCTTGCCGATCAAGCTGCCCAGACCGATGTTCGTGGGAACACCGATGAATATGAAGCTGGGCGGCCGCAGGACCAGGACGCCCTTCTACCCCGCTGCCGAGCCGATGCAATATCGTATGGCCCATGGCGGGACGACACCGCCCAACGCTCAGGCTTACGATGCGATGTTCTTCAAGAATTATGGCGTTAACCCGTTTGTAGATACCGATGACGATCATCTTTCGACCTTTGCAACGGATGTGGATACGGGTAGTTTCACGGTTTGTCGGCGGTATCTGCTGGACGGCAACCTTCCGCCCGATAAGGCCGTGCGCGTCGAGGAGTTTGTAAACTACTTCGATTACGGCTACGCCGCGCCGCAGGAGGAGACTTTCAGCGTCTATACCGAAGCCGCACCGTGGTCTGAGTGGACCGGACGGCAAAACAGTTATCTTGTGCGGTTCGGTCTGAAGGCGATGGAGGTCAGCGACGCCAATCGAAAGCCCGCGATCTTAACATTTGTGATTGACGTGTCGGGCTCGATGAACCGCGAGAATCGTCTGGGGCTGGTCAAGAAAAGTCTGCGGATGCTCGTCAAACGCCTGCGCCCGAAAGACAAAATCGGCATCGCCGTCTACGGCTCGCAGGGTCGCAAGGTGCTCGATCACGTCAATGTCAAAAAGAAAAAGAAGATCCTTGCCGCTATCGACTCGCTGCAGGCCGGCGGCTCGACCTTTGCCGAGCAGGGCATCCGGATCGGCTATGATATGGCCGGCGCCGCCTACAAGAAAGGCTGCATCAACCGTGTCATCCTGTGCTCCGACGGCGTCGCCAACGTGGGCAGGACCGGTCATGAGCAGATTATGGAAGTGATCAAGGACAAGGCCGACAAAGGGATTACGCTTTCGTCGCTCGGTTTCGGGATGGGCAACTACAACGACGTGCTCCTGGAGCGGCTCGGCGACAAGGGCAACGGCTACTACGCCTATATCGACACGATCGACGAGGCAAAAAGACTCTTCGACGGCAACCTCACCGGCGCGCTGCAGGTCGTCGCCCGCGATGTCAAGATACAGGTCGATTTCAATCCCAAAGTCGTGCGAAGCTATCGGCTGATCGGATATGAAAATCGCGATGTAGCCGACAACAAGTTCCGCGACGACAAAGAAGACGGCGGCGAAATGGGCGCAGGCCATTCGGCAACCGCCCTCTACGAAATCAAGCTCTGGCAGGACAAGACAGGCCCCGTCGCAACCACATACATCCGCTACAAGGATCCCGACACGCGAGAAGTAACCGAATTCAACAGCACCATCGCCACCACCGACTTCCACAAAAGCTTCGAACAAGCAAGCGACGCCTTCGCCCTTGCTGCGGCAGTAACAGAATTCGCCGAGGTCCTGAGAAAAAGCTACTGGGCAAAAGACAAAACGCTCGATGATATCCTGCAACAGGCTCAACAACTCGGCAGGAAATTCGAAGACAAGGAAGATGTAACCGAACTCGTTGATCTGATTTCCAGGGCCAAAAAAATCACACCTCCCCCAGCCAGCGACAAACACACCGACAAAAATGAAGACGATTTTATAGCCCCATAGACTGCCGCTGAGCACATCGAAGTCTTAGCCTGTCCCGACTTGTCGGGGATTTATCGGGATCATTCCGAACGAAGTGAGGAATCCGCTTAAACTCCCATCGCCAAAGGCGATCCCACTCAATATACAATCGAAAATATACAATCTACAATCCCAACCGTTTGCAATATTCCATCCGCCATGATACAATGACCCCGCTGTCGCAAAATCGTAATTACGGCGATGTGATTGGAATTGAATCGGGTTTTTCACAGATTAACGGGACAGGAGGACCTCCCTATGACAACAGTAGACGGACTGACAAAAAAGCTCTGCCTCATGGCGATGCTGTCGTTCTGGATACCGAACATTGCAGCTTTCGCCGGGCCGCAGCAATCCGCCGAAGATATACTGCACGAATCCGGCGTAAAGGGCGGGCTCGTCGTCCACCTGGGCTCTGGCGACGGCCGATTGACAGCAAAACTCCGCGTCTCCGACAGCTTCCTCGTGCACGGCCTTGCCCTTGAAGCGGCTAACGTCGAAAAGGCCCGAACGTATATCGAGTCGGTCGGCCTTTACGGACCCGTCTCCGTCGATCTTCTAAGCGGCGATCGTCTGCCCTATATCGACAATCTTGTCAATCTCCTCGTCGCCGAAGACCTCCGCGGCGTGCCCATGAAGGAGGTCATACGCATCCTTTGTCCCGGTGGTGTGGCGTATACAAAGACAAACGGCAAATGGTCAAAAACCGTCAAGCCCCGCCCAAACGAAATCGACGAATGGACGCACTTCCTCCATGACGCATCAAACAATGCCGTCGCACACGATTCGCAAACAGGACCGCCCCGCCGCATGAAATGGCAGTCGGCGCCGAAATGGGATCGAAATCATCACAAACTTGCCAGCATAAGTTCGGTCGTATCCGCGGCGGGCAGACTCTTCTACATTATCGACGAAGCAACATCCGGCTCGATGCTCGTGCCGGGCAGATGGTCGGTCGCCGCAAGGGACGCCTTCCACGGCGTGGCTCTGTGGCAGCGGCAGCTTTCGTCCTGGACGTGGGAGCAGTATAAGTTCCGCTCAGGCCCCGTCCAGTTGCCAAGGCTGCTGGTCGCCTCAAGCGACAGTGTCTTTGCACCATTAGGTCTAAGTGCGCCCGTCTCAAGGCTCGATGCCGTTACCGGCAAAATACTCACTACATACGAAGAAACCGCAGGCGCAGAAGAAATCCTTTTCGATGACGGCATTCTTCTCGTCGTCACCGGCTCACCCGCCGCCGAGCAGGCGGCAATCCATCCCGACTGGAAAGCTAAGGGAGCAGGCGGTAATGAAAAATCCGTCGTCGCGATTGACACCCAAAAAGACGAACTGCTGTGGACATGGCGGGAGAAGAACGGCGCATACCTCATGCCCCTGTCAATAGCAGCCAATAATCAACGCGTCTTTCTCCAAGCAGGCGGCGAAATGCTCTGCCTGAATCTCAAAACAGGAAAGATCCTATGGACCAGCGACGCAACTGCCCAAAATACACAAGCCAAACCCAACCGTCGCAGGAATCGGAAAAACGCCCCGCAGAAGAACTCGAAATGGAAACGTGCCGCCGGATGGTCCACCACAACCGTCGTCGCATACGATGACAAGCTGCTCTGGGCCGGCAGCAAAACGCTCAAAGTCCTGTCCGCAAAAGACGGAAAAGAGTTGTGGCGGCGCCCCTGCAGCGCAGGATTCAAATCGCCCCCCGATCTGTTCGTCGCAGACGGATTGGTATGGGTCAGCCCCGACTACAACGTCGGCCGCAACCTGCTCACCGGCGAAGTCAAGCGCCGGCTCGTCGCGCTAAATGACCTCAGAACCAGCGGCCATCATCACCGCTGCTATCGTGAAAAAGCTACCGACAACTACATCATCGGCGGCCACCGCGGAATGGAGTTTTACGACCTGGGCGGCAACAACCATTCCCGGAACAACTGGGCCCGCGGAACCTGCCAGTACGGCATCCTGCCATGCAACGGCCTGGTCTACGCGCCCTCCCATGCCTGCGGCTGTTACATGGAGGCCAAGCTCTTAGGCTTCTGGGCACTGGCGCCGGCAAGCACTGATTACCCAACACCAAAACCGTCCAACCGCCTGACAAAAGGACCGGCTTATGGCAAGCAAAATCTAAAATCTACAATCTACAATCTAAAATCCGAAGCCTGGCCCACCTATCGCCACGATCCGCTGCGCACCGGTGCAACAACATCATCGACGCCGACGAATCTGGAGAGGAAATGGCAAACGCGATTGGGCAAAAACATCACCCCGCCCGTCGTAGCCGGCGGCAAGGTAGTGGCTTCGGTCATCGACGCCCATCGCGTCGTTGCACTGTCGGCCAACGACGGCCGCAAAGCATGGACGTTCACGGCAGGCGCCGCCGTTGATTCTCCGCCCACCATCCACCGGGGCACGGTGCTCTTCGGTTCCGCAGACGGGTATGTCTACTGCCTCCGGCTCACCGACGGCCAACTCATCTGGCGATTCCTGGCGGCGCCCGCCGACACCAGAACCGTCTCCATGGACCGCGTCGAATCGGTCTGGCCCGTCCACGGCAGCGTATTAGTCCTGGACGACACCGCCTACGTAACCGCCGGCAGGAGCACATATCTCGACGGCGGCATCTTCATGTACGCACTCGACACCGCAACGGGCGAAGTTCGCAGCCGGACAACGATTTGTAGCGAACACCCGAACGCCGACGAGGGCAAGGACGGCCCCGCCAAGATGACACAGAAGCTCACGCAAAACGCCACCGACGCCAAGACCTTTCAGGCGCCGGATAAGGCCGACGCGTTCTCAATGGCGGGCGGCACGACAACGGACGTCCTCGTCAGCGACGGCGATTCGATCTACCTGCGGATGCTCGTTTTCGACCATCAGTGCGCCCGGCGCCAATCGCCGGCGAATCATCTTTATTCGACGACCAGTCTGCTCGACGGCAATGAAAACCACCGCTCGCACTGGATGATCGGCACGGGCGACTTTAGCCGTATACCTGTCGCCTACTCGTGGATCGCCAACCGCCCCGGCGCTTACAAGAGCAATGTGTCGGTGCCGTACGGACTGCTGCTGACTTTCGACAAAAACGCCGTCTGGGGCATCCGCCGCATGGGCGGCTACACACTCTATCGCAACTCGACCCCCCCAGCTCTCGGCAAGTCCGCCCAACAGCCCGACATCCGCTATACCACCACAAAGATCGCCGCCAAATGGCAGTGGTCCACCCCGATCGACATCCGCCCGCAGGCATTAGTGCGAACCGCCGAAACGCTGCTCATCGCAGGCATGCCCACCCTGCCGCAAAAAGATCCAAAACCCGAAGACTACGCCCGTTTCCAGGGCCAAAAGAACGGACTCCTCATGCTCGTAAACGCCAACGACGGAACAAAACAAGCCGTCTGCACACTCGACGCACCGCCGGTCTGGGACGGCCTGGCGGTAGCCGCAAAACGCATCTACATCTCCAGAGCAGACGGAACAATAGAATGCCTCGCCCAAGCCACAGCCCCATAACACCAGAACAACTTAACGGTACAGCAGTTTGTATCTTCACAGAGCCCTTCTGTTTACCGGGTCACAATTGCCTAATATTAAGACTGTTAATGGCCGATACAAAAAGCGCAGAATAATCCCCGGATTGAATGCAAAATGAGGTTTATAGGCATGAATAAGTGGTTGAGAGCTTTTTTGCTGCTCTTGCAGATTGGCGGCGGCATCCTCGGGTGCGTCATTATTGGACTCGTCCTGTTGAAAACCGACCAGACGCGGGTAACCGTGATGTTCAACGCCGCCTTTCTTGCTGTATTTGCGTTCGGAATCCTGGCCGGTATCGCCCTCATTATGAAACCCGGATTAGGCCTTGCCTTGAGCCTCATATTCCAGGGCATACAAATACCGCTCTTCGCGTCGCCTGCGGTATATTACAAAATGTTCTCCGGCGGGTTCTTCAACGTTTGCTGGCATCAGGACAGATGGGACGCCAATTTCGCCTTTCTGACAAGCCGCTTTTACTTTTATCTCGACGGCGCAGAACCATTGTTTTTCGGTGTCAATATCCTGGCTCTGGCTCTGTTCGTCCTATTGATTAGAGAATTGTGGCGGCATACAGCGGAGATGAGAAGCCGCAGGTTTGCGTTCGCAGACACGCCCGACCAGCCCGCCATCGTCCACGACTCACCGTCCACCGAAGAAACCAAATCATGGCAAAACTCCTGAATCAAGGACTAATCAAACGCTTCCGAAGGCACCGGTTTTCATTAGGGCTTTTTTCTTTCTTCTTTTGGCCGGTGTTTCCATCGGCGGTGCAGCCACCAGTACTGGGATGGGTCCTCGCGGATGAATTTTTCTATGTATGATGTGTATTCCTGCGTGATCCACCGCAGGGGGTCGTCTTTGTCCGCCCATTCTTCGGGCATGATGACGCGGTTGATGCCGATCTCGAAAAAGAAATCGTTGCCGCGGCGCCGGCTGTAACCAACGCCGATAGGCATGTTGTACTGCATCGCCAGAAGTCCGATGCTCTTGTAGGTGCTCGCCTTTCGACCGAAAAAATCGACGAAGACGCCCTTCCTGCCCGCATCCTGGTCGACGATAAAGCACACAGTCGAGCCCTGCTCCATGATTTGGCCCATCTTTTCGGAGGCGCCTTTCTTGTCGATGATCTTCTGCCCCGCCTTTTCGCGCACGCCGTACAGCCAACGGCTGATGAACCGGTTATCCAGCGGGCGGGCAATACTGTAGACATCAAAACCGAAAACGCCCATCAGGTACCCGACGATCTCAAAGTTTCCATAATGGCCGCCCACAAAAATCATCGGCTGCCCCCCCTGCATCGTCCACTTGCTCGGCTCGATATTATTGTACGTCGAGTACTTGTCCCAGTTATCGCGCTTAACCAGCCTGGGCGTAAAGAACATGTCCACAGCAAGCATCGCGATATGCTCGAAACTGCGCCTGCCCGTCGCCTCGATCCACGCGGCGTCCTTGTCGGGGAAACTCGCCTTCAGATGGTCGACGGCCCGCTTCCGCCCCCGATGGTAATGTTTCCACATCTCCCTGCCGAGAAAACACGCAAAGCGCAGGTTCGTCTTTACGTCGAACAGATACAGAATAGAGACCACAATGCGCAGCCCGGCATAAGCAAGCCAGTCAAGAATGACATTGCGTTTTCGTTTCTTTCTGCGTTTTCTAACCGGTTTCGGGTCCATATAGGGCCGGATAATTGTCAAATCCCGTATTCGCCGCCGCACAAGAAGCCGCCGGCGACCTTTTTGATCCGGCCCATTATCAATTATTCGACCCCCTTGTCAAGAACCGACCCACAAATTACGATAAGCACAGCAGGCACTCCCTGTCGCCCATTCTACTCACTACTAACTATTAACTACTCACTCGCCGAAGGCGCGTCATCCCGACCGAAGGCATGCCAAGCGAAGCGGAGGGACATGTTTAAACAACATCGCGAAGCGATTCAAATTCA
>JAGHBX010000613.1 GCA_021160785.1 Planctomycetota bacterium
AATAGGGATCAGCCCACCGAAGGCTATCCGCACGAGGCAGGCAGACTCGTAGGGTGGGTTCTTGGCCCACCATGGCCGTTGGCGTGAAAACCAGCAATCCTGGCAGGGTAAACTCTATACTCTACTTCCGTAGCGCAACGGCAAAAGGTCGCCGTACCGGCAATCTCCGCGCCGAAGGTGTGGCGACGGATACGATTCTTCTCTTGCTCCGGCCTATGGGACCCAGCCTCGTCGGCGCCGCTTCTGCCAATGCAGGCGCAGGTGCCTCGACTAACTCTTCAACTGCTGTAGTCTGTGCCGCTCGAGCTGCTTCGATCTCCTCGTCCACGGACGCCAGCGTACTGTCAAGCTCGTCGATCTCTTCGGCGATAGAGGCAAGAAACTCGTCATCCTTTGAATCCACCCCCATGTAATTGTGAACATAGTCGGCGATGTGCTCATAGTCGATCGAGCCGTTGCATTTGGGCTCATACTCGAAGATCGTCTTGCCGTAGCTCGGAGCCTCGGCCAATTTGATATTCCTTCGCACATGCACCGGAATTACCCGGGCCTGGGACCACGGGCTCTCCGTTGCCCTGGCGCTTTCGAGGAAATTCTCAATGTCGGCCTTGACCTCAGACGATAGTGTAACTCGTGTGTCGAACATGCACAAAAGAATCGCACTGATCTTCAGTTCGGGATTGATCCGCCTGCCAACCAGGCTGACCGTCTGCAGGAGCTTGCCAAAGCCCTGCAACGCAAGAAAGTGCGGCTGCACCGGAATCAAAACCTCCTTGACAGCGGCAAGGGCATTGAGCGTCAGAAGCCCCAACGAAGGCGGGCAATCGATGATCAGGTAGTCGAACGACTCGACCATGGATTCGACCGCTTCACGCAGGATCGTCTCTCGACCGACCACGCTGACCAGTTCGCTTTCGGCACCGACAAGATCGATATTGGCGCTCAGAAGCCAGAGATTGCCCCTGACATTGATCAGCGCCTGCGAAAGATCCGCCGACTTTATCAGCACATTGTATGCGCCGTTGCCGTCCTTGTCGGCATCGACTCCGAAATGAATCGTAAGATGCGCCTGCGGATCAAGATCGAGCACCGCAACCTTAAGGCCCTGCATCGCAAGAGCCGCGCTCAGGTTGGCTACAGTCGTCGTCTTTCCCACCCCGCCTTTTTGATTAAGTACAGCAATAGTTCTCACCGCTTCACCCTTCAAAACTAAACTCCATTTCAAATGCGTATATCCGTTATATGGCTCACAGCAAGACTCTTCAAGTCTGCTCTTGTGTCCTCAGATTTCGCAGGATCGCGTCTAACACTCCATTGACAAATCTCGGCGACTGCTCGCTGCTGTATTTCTTGGCGATTTCTATTGCCTCGTTGATCACCACCTTACCCGGTATATCCGGGCAGAACCGAAGCTGGTAAGCCGCTAATCTCAGAATGCTCCGGTCCACCGACGAAAGCCGCGAAAGCTCCCACTTGATCGCGGCGGTCTTTATGAGATCATCGCAAACGACCACATTCGCCCAGGCCTGTCGCGACCACTCATCGGCCATGCCGTAAACCGCATCGTCGTCGGCATTCTCCTTCAGGAACAGCCCCAACTCGTCCAGGAAGTAATCACCTAATACATCCAACTGATAGAGCGCCTGCATCGCAAGTTCCCTGGCTCTGGTTCTCCTGTCCACAGAAGCGTTCCTGAAATTTCAAAGAATCCTATTTCTCGTCCGGCGTCAATTCAAGCAGCCCGTCGAGGACGCCCCTGTCGACCGCCAGTACCGTACCATGTCGAAAGCCATCCGGAAAGCTCACCTTCTCGGAAATATCCCGCCAATTCTTCAGGTCCTTCGATATCACCGCACCATAGCGATGTTCCCTGTATTTGTCAAAATAAACTATCCAGTCTTCGCCTATCTTAATTGCCGTCGGCCCTTCCGCCCAGTAGTCGCCCGTGATCGGCTCGGTTGCCTTTGAATAAGGCCCCTCCGCCTTGTCACTAAAGGCCATCCGTATATTCTTTTGAGCCGGATCACGAGTCTCGTCTTTGAGAAACATTACATACCGCCCGCCGCTGGCGACAATTGTCGAATCAATAACATTGAACCCGTCGTCATAGAACAGCTTCATTGGGCTGAATGTCTCAAAATCTTTTGTCGTAACATAGTATATCCGATGGTTGAGCCCGCCGTCGCCGGCCTTCTCCGTCGCCGGAAACCTCCCCGGGATCGTCGTCGCCCAGAAGATCAGATATTGCCTGTTTGCTTCGTCATAAAAAACCTCCGGCGCCCAGCAGTTGCAAGCCCCCGCTTCATGCTCCATAACGCCGATATGCTTCTGCTTCGACCAGTGTATCAAATCCCTGGAGTTGGCATAACCGATACCCTTCTCTTTCCAGCTTACCGTCCACACCATGTGGAAAAGCCCGTCGACGCCCTTTATGACACACGGATCGCGCATCAGCTTATCGCCGCCTACCGTCGGCTTCAGCAACGATTTGTCCTCGTTTAGCGATGTCCACTTGAACCCGTCCGTGCTGTAGGCCAGATGCAGCCCATCTTCGCCATTACCCTTGAAATAAGTGAACACATAGCAACCGCCACTTTCGGCAGCACCAAATGAAAATGCCTTCAACAACTGCATTTCCTTCGTATCATAGGGCTTACCGTCAGGATAGAACACATCATGCTGCCACACTTTCGGCATCGGAGAACCTTTTTTCGAACCCCAGTGCATATACGTCTGCGTCCTGCCCGCCACCAGCCCCCAGTGATAGCCGCCCACGCGATTGGCGGCAAAAACCGGCAAAATCGAAGCAAACGTATTGCCCACCTGACGCCTCAGCCATTCGGTACAAATAATCGGCCTGCCATACTGCCGGCATATCTTTATCTTGGCTTCAATACCCTCCGGCCCTTCATATCCATGAAACGAAACAACATCCGAAAGCTCCATCAGCCTTTTGGACATGCGACCGTTAAAATTCGACCAGGCCCCGATCGTAACAGGCTGCAACGGATTGACCTCTCTGGCCCATGCAAAAGCCGCCTCGGCAAGAGGAAGGCTCTTTTCGCCCATGCGCGAATTGCCCGGCTCGTTGTACAGATCCCATATCAAAATCCGCTTGTCACCGGCAAACGATCCGACAATGTCTTTGACATACTTCTCCAGATCACCCCAAACCGACTTGTCCGTCACCCGCTTCAATCCCGGGCTCGGAACCCAACCGCTGTTGTGCACACCCGGCACAGGATCGTCCTGTTTGCCCAGATACGGTTCCTTGCCGGCAAAGGAACAGTCGCAAAAGAAAATCATCATCGTGCTGATGCCGTGTGAATCGGCGATTGAGAGAAACTCCTCGATCCGCTTCTTCAGTCCGTCGGCGTCATCTTTCCAGACGAGATACTGAACAAACACCCGAACACTGTTATAGCCCGCCTCCTCCGCCCAGCCCAATTCCTCATCGATAGTCGCCGGATCAAACGTCTCACCCCGCCACATCTCCGTCATATTCACCGCGGTTCGCGGCAGATAGTTGCACCCCTTTATGGTGCCGACCCGGCCGTACCAACGCCACGCTTTTTCAGGCGACCACTGCCCAGCACACGCCGCCGAAGACGACACGACTAATACCGCCACCCCCAACAAGAAAAGCTTCTTCGCATCCATACTGCACCCTCGGCCCCGAGCACCCTTGCTCAAGGCAACAACTGCTCTCATAACCTATATCTGATCGAGCAGATTCACCATCTCCATTGCGCTAACGGCGGCGTTGGCGCCGGCGTTGCCCTGTTTCGTACCCGCACGCTCAATCGCCTGCTCAATCGTCTCACAGGTGACAACGCCGAACAACGCCGGCACACCTGTCTCAAAGTTGATCTGTCCCACACCACGCGAAATCTGCTGGCACACATAGTCGAAATGGCTCGTCTGGCCCCGTATCACCGCGCCCAGACAAATCACCGCATCGTATTTGCCGCTTGTGGCAAGTTTCTTCGCCGCCGTCGTTATCTCAATCGAGCCAGGCACCCAGACAACCGTAATCTGCTCGTCGGAAGCGCCATGACGCTGAAGGCAGTCCACTGCCCCGCCTAACAGCTTGCTCGTAATGAACTCGTTGAATCGGCTCACCACGATGGCATAGTTGCCCTTGCTCGCCGAAATAGCACCCTTTATTTCCTTGATCATAATTTCCGCTCCAATATCATATGAGTCCCCTGTAGGGTGTCCCGATTCATCGGGATTAGCCCACCGAGAGTCACTCGCCACCAACCATTATAAGACCATAACGCCGCCGCTTCCAGAAAAACTGCTGCAACCGATCATTTCATCGTTGTCTGATATGCCTAACTTTAGCAATTTTAAGACCTTACGCCCACAATTACCAGCAAAATCTTCTCCCTCCCCAAAATCGCATTTCGGCTGTGAAAAACGCCTAAGCCATCTGCAATTTCTGACGATAGCTTTCCCGGCAGGGCACGTACCCGCCACACATGGAATCCTTTGTAGCGCTAAGGCGCAGGATTAAGTGAACTTTCAGCTACAAAAAGGATCGAACATGTTTTGCGACGCCGACGAATACAGTTCCTGGGACAAGGCCGACCAGATGGCCGACATGGCTTTCGAATTATACGAAGATGGACAGATTCCCCAGGCCCTTGCCCAACTCGCAGCAGCCATCGAGATCAACCCGAACAACAGCGCATGGCACTTCAACATCGCCCTAGCCCTGGACTCAATGGACAACTTCGAACTGGCAATAGAAGCATACCAAAAGGCTCTTGAACTCACCCCGGATGACCCGGAAACACTCAATTGCCTCGCCATAGACTACACCCGCACCGGCGAATACGATCTTGCCCTGGCAACCTTTGACAAAATCCAGGAGATCGCCCCCAACTTCGAACCCGGTTACTGCAATCGGATAATCACCTACACCGAGATGGATCAGCACGAAAAGGCCGAGCAGATGTTCTACCTCGCCCAGCAGATTAATCCGGATTGCCCCATCTGTTTTTACAATGTTGGAAATTCACTCTTTTCCCGACGCCAATACGCCAGGGCTATCTGGTGCTGGGAAAGAACCGCAATGCTCGAACCAACCCACCCGCAGATCAACTATCGCATCGCACAGGCATACTGGGCAAACGGCGATCTCGACCAGGCCAAAGACTACTTCCTCCGCCATCTACGAAACGGCCCCGGAGATGTGGATGTAATTCTCGATTTCGGCATCTTCCTGCTTAAGGTCGGCCAACTCGACGCCGCCAGGGAAAAGTTCAATCGCATTCTTGAACTCCAGCCCGATTTTACAAACGCTGTATTCTACCTCGGCGAACTGGCGATGATACAGAACCGTTCCGTCGACGCCTCACGACTCTACTGTCGGGCAATCAAAGAAGACCCCGACCTTGCAGGACCAAGATACCGACTTGCACAAATTGCCCTCGACGATGGATCCTGCGACGAAGCCAAAAAACTCCTCATGGACGAACTTAAACTCAAAATCGACGACATTGACGTGCTCCTGTCGATCGCCGTCATGTTCATCCAACTCGGCGAACTCGACCTTGCCATGGACACGCTCCTGGGCATCGTGGACGAAGACAGGGAGAGCGCAACCGCCTTCTACCACATGGGCATGGTCATGGCCCTGCAGGGCGACCATGAAGGGGCCATGCACTTCTTCGAGCACGCCATGACAATTGACGATACCGACCCGAACCTGCTCACCGATGCCGCCCTGATATACCTTTCAAATCGACAGGTAGAACAGGCTCACCGTGCAATCGCCGCCGCAAGAAAACTCGCCCCCGACAACAAAAACATCACCCGCCTTTGGCGAAGAATACAACTGGCGACAATCGCAGCAAACATCCGCCGATATTTCGCCTCGTCACCGGCCGCAGTAAAAATCAAGCTCCTCGCAGCAAAACACAACTCCCGCCGTAATAACCTCATCAAAATCCGCAACCTTACCAAATAAACAATACCACCTGAACCCGCAGTGCGGGCGATCCCACGTGACCGTCCTCTCCGGAAAACCACCGTCTTCGGCGGTTTTCCGCCTCCGCGAGGGCCTCCAGGCCGTTTTTTGCCTTGTGGGCGCCATATTTCTTGGGTAAAAATACTTATAGAATTAGGTATTTCACCCGATTGACACTGAAGGACTTTTTACTGTATATTGTTGAGTTCGGAGAGGTGAGGAGAGCCCATGGCTGCGGGGCGATAGTCATGGGCTGTTTTTTTGCAATCATCGGGCGGGTATTTCGGCACAGGACGGTAGACGGTAGTCGAGGTTCAAGAAATGACTTGCATTCGGGGGCGATTTCCATAAAATGCTGTTTTCGGATGTGAGCCGCTGGTCGAAAGAGTCCCGGTTTTTCGGCTCAAAAGGGTGATAGAAGGCGACCGTGATTGCCCGGGGCAATTCAGGCGCGCCAACCGGCCTGTCTCCGAACGCCCTGCAAGATGCACACGTAAGCTTCCGGTAAGCATACGGTTGTTCTATGGGCCGAGTGGCGGAATGGCAGACGCTGGGGACTTAAAATCCCCTGCCCGCAAGGGCGTGTGGGTTCGACTCCCACCTCGGCTAATGGGTTCATGATCTCACAAATTCCAACAGAAGGTCATATTCACCTCGATTGGCTGCCATCAAAGACTCGATATATTTCTTTCTGTCTTCTCCGGATTCTATGAGGTCGGCACTACCCCATGCAAACGGAGGTTCATTAAAAACATATTCAAGAAGGGCATCAGCCATCAGTCGGGCATGTCTCCCGTTACCATTTGGGAACAAGTGAATCGATACGAGCCGATGATGAAAACGAGCAGCGATCTCGTCCCCAGAAAAAGTCTGATGGACAATCCAGTATTGAACATCATCACACAAGATTTTCAGGTCAATGGGAACTCGATGCCAGGAAACTCTAATGTTTTTGTCGCTATGCCTGAACTGGTGAAAAGCGCCGAATAGGGGGCCGGGAGACGCACATGATAGCGGTATAATAAGCGTCTAAAAGGGGACCACCGCATTTGACCGA
>JAGHBX010000389.1 GCA_021160785.1 Planctomycetota bacterium
GTATCAAGGGGCTTGTCGAGAAGCTGGAGAAAGAGGCGGCGTAGGCTGATTGTAGATTGTATATTGACGATTTTAGATTGTGTGGTTGAGTGGTCCCCGATGGCGGGGGCTAAACAGGTAGCTGTCCCCTATTTTGGGGTATTGGATTTTGTGAGTGTTTGTGGTTGTCCCCGTGAGGGGTTAAAGGAGACGGCGTAGTCTTGTCAACCGTGAGCGCATTTTGAAACAGGAGATTAAGATGTCTGAAGAAGCAAGAGAGTGGAGTGCTGATATCAAGGAATTAGGCGACAAGATCGTCGGTTTGACTCTGATGCAGGCGAAAGAACTTGGTGATTATCTCAAGGACGAGCACGGAATCGAGCCTGCCGGCGGCGGTGCGGTTATGGTAGCCGGTCCTGCGGCGGGCGGCGAGGAAGCTGTCGAGGAAAAGACCACGTTTGACGTTGTTTTAAAGGCGTTCGGCGAGAAGAAGATCCAGGTGATTAAGGAAGTGCGGGCTCTTACGAGTCTGGGACTCAAGGAAGCCAAGGATCTTGTTGACAATGCACCGAAGAATGTCAAGGAAGGCGTCAGCAAGGATGAGGCCGAAGAGGCCAAGAGCAAACTCGAAGCAGTCGGCGCTACGGTTGAGATTGCATAAGAGTTTTGCAGCATATGTTTTGGGAATTGAGATACTGTCTTAGTTGAGAGTAATTGTATGAAGCCGCGAATTACCCGTGATTTCGGCAGGATAGGCGATGCGGTGCCCGTTCCGAACCTCATCGAGGTGCAGTTGGCCAGTTACAGCCGGTTCCTGCAGGAAGATACGCCTCCGTTGAAGCGCAAGAAACAGGGCTTTGAGGCGCTGCTGTGCGAGATATTCCCGATTGTCAGCTATGACAAGTCGATGGAGTTGGAATATCTCTGCTATGAGCTGGAGAAGGCTCGTTATACGCCTCGGGAATGCCGGGAGCTTCGTTTGACTTACGGCTATCCGCTGAAGATTCACTGCCGGTTGAAGCGCAAGGACGCCGCCGACATACCGGAACAGGCGATCTACCTTGGCGAGATGCCGATTATGATCGGCGGCGGCGAGTTTATCATCAACGGCGCCGAGCGTGTCATCGTCAACCAACTGCACCGCAGTCCGGGTGTGGATTTTGTGGTCGACAGCAAGGACGGCGACCGGGTCCTTCACGGATGTCGTATCATTCCCGAGCGTGGAAGCTGGATCGAAATTTCCGTGACGAAAAAAGACGTGCTGGTTGTCAGGATTGACCAGTCCAGCAAGATTCCTGCGACGGTGTTTTTGCGTGCGATGGACGAGAAGTTCGGCAAGACCGAGGAGATTATTCGCCTCTTCTATAAGACAAAACAGGTCAAGGTCAAGAAGCTCGACCCGTCGATGTGGTCGGTGGGTTCGGTTGTGGATACGGAAACGGGCGAGGTTCTTTCCGAGGCGGGGACGCAATTTGGCGACAGCGTGAGCCTGATACAGTCCAGCAGCCTGGACAGTGTGGAGGTCGTCAAGGATGTCGGCGATTCGCTGATTCTGACCACGCTTGCCGAGGATGACTGCGAAAGCCATGAGGAGGCATTACTGAAGTTATATGTTCGTTTGCGGCCGGGTAATCCCGCTCAGATCGACAAGGCGAGGACTCTGTTTACGGAGAAATTCTTCGATACGAACCGTTACCGTCTCGGCAAGGTGGGCCGGTTCAGGTTGAACCGCAAGTTCGAATTGTCGGTGGACGAGAAGGAGATGTCGCTTCGTCCGGACGATTTTCTCAATACGATGCACTATATTCTGAAGCTTCGAAACAACGAGGGAACGACTGACGATATCGACCATCTGGGCAACCGGCGTCTGCGGACAATCGACGAATTAGCCGCGAGTGAGATTCGAAAGGGGCTGTTGAAGTTGAGGCGCACCGTTCAGGAGCGCATGAGCATGAAGAGTCCCGACGACATCGCGCGTATCGCCGATCTTGTCAACAGCAAGAGCGTATCGAGCAGTATCGACTATTTCTTCGGTAGGGGCGAGTTGAGCCAGGTTGTCGACCAGACCAACGCGCTTAGCCAGTTGACACATGAGCGGCGTTTAAGTGCGCTCGGGCCGGGCGGTTTGAACCGTAAACGCGCCGGTTTCGAGGTTCGCGATGTGCATATCAGCCACTACGGTCGTGTTTGTCCGATTGAAACGCCTGAAGGCACGAACATCGGTCTGATTGTGTCGTTGGCGATTTTCTCTAAAGTCGACGAATACGGCTTTTTGATTACCCCTTATCGCAATGTCAAGAAGGGCAAGCTGACGGGTGATATTACCTATCTTCGTGCTGACCAGGAAATGGAGGCGATTTTTGCGCCGCCGAGCATGGTCGAGATTGACAGCGGGCAACTGAGGAAGGGATTTGTGCTTGCTCGTGAGCATGGCGATCTGAGTCAGGTTGACAGCAAGGGGGTTGGCTATGTGGACATTTCTCCCAAGCAGACGGTGGGTGTGTCTGCGGCGCTGATTCCGTTTTTGGAGCACGACGACGCCAACCGTGCTTTGATGGGTTCCAACATGCAGCGTCAGGCGGTTCCTCTGTTGCGCACCGAGTCGCCGCTGGTGGGCACGGGTATGGAGCGGGAAGTGGCGCAGAACTCCAGCATGGTCATTCGCGCCCGAAACTCCGGCGTGGTTACGGCCGTGGACGGCAGCAGGATTGTTGTCAACGAGACCGATGAATACACACTGCTCAAGTACGTGGGGCTCAACGAGCGGACGTGTTTGAACCAGGTGCCGATCGTCAAACTCGGCGAGAAGGTCAAGAAGAACCAGATCATCGCCGACGGCGGCGGGACCGCCGACGGTGTTCTTGCATTAGGAAGGAATGTGTTAGTGGCGTTTGTGCCGTTTGACGGCTACAACTTCGAGGACGCCATTGTTATCAGCGAGAGACTTGTCAAGGAAGATGCCTTTACGAGTATCCATATCGATGCGTTCAGCGTCGAGATTCGCGAGACCAAGCTGGGGCGTGAAGAATTCACGAGGGACATTCCCAATGTTAGCGAAAAGGCCCTTCGCAACCTTGACGAGGACGGTATTATTCGTGAGGGTACCCGCGTGGGGCCGGGTGATATCCTGGTGGGGAAGGTTTCGCCCAAGAGCAAGACGGAGCTTACACCGGAAGAAAAGCTGCTTCATGCGATATTCGGTCGGGCCGGCGAAGATGTCAAGAACGATTCGCTGGAGACTCCGAGCAGCTTTGAAGGAGTTGTCATCGGTACTCGCCGGTTCATGCGGCGCGGCGCCGGCAGCGAAGAGCAGCGCAAGGAGCAAAAAGAGGCCATAAAGCGTTATGAAGCCGAAATGATCACCGGCGAATGCCAGTTGTTCCGGCGGATGATGGAGAGTGTTCACAGTTCTCTGGGGATCGAGATTGTTGACCCGTCGACTCGCCAGAAAGTCGGCGCCAGCGACGACCAGGACGTTCTCTGCGAGCAGATTGAGAACTTCGATATCTCATGGGTAAAGCCCGCCAAACTGCGCAGCGACGCCCAGAAGATTCTCGACAAGTACTGGCCGAAGCTGGAGGAACTTCAGGAAGAGAAAAAGCGTCGCTTAGAGCGGATGCGGCACGGTGACGAGCTTCAGAGCGGCGTGCTCGAGATGGTCAAGATTTATGTTGCAACGAAGCGGACGCTGTCGATAGGCGACAAGATGGCCGGTCGCCACGGTAACAAGGGCGTCATCGCCAAGATCATGCCCGAAGAGGACATGCCATTCCTCGAAGACGGCACGCCGATTGACATTTGCCTCAATCCCCTCGGCGTTCCCAGTCGTATGAACGTGGGTCAGATTCTTGAAACCCATCTGGGCTGGGCGGCGAAGATATTGGGCTTCAATGCTATCACGCCGGTTTTCGACGGCGCCACAGAGGATCGCGTGTGCGAAGTGATCGCCGAAGCCAATGAATCGGTGAGCAAGCGAATGGCACAACTTGAGGAAAACAACGAAGTTCCGCCGGCTGACGAATTGTTTACAACTATTCCGCCGGATTTGAAGACTGTGATCTATGACGGTCGAAGCGGCGAGCGGTTCGAACAGGAAGCGACCATCGGCTATATCTACATGTTGAAGCTGCACCATCTTGTCGACGACAAGATTCATGCCCGTGCGACGGGCCCGTACAGTCTCATCACGCAGCAGCCTTTAGGCGGCAAGGCCCGCACCGGCGGTCAGCGATTCGGTGAGATGGAAGTCTGGGCGCTGGAAGCATACGGCGCCGCTTATACCCTTCAGGAGCTTCTTACGGTCAAGAGCGATGATATCGAAGGTCGTACGAAAATTTACGAGTCTATGGTCAAGGGCAACAATACACTCGAGGCGGGCACACCGATTTCCTTTGATGTGCTTTGCAGCGAGATTCGCGGACTCGGGTTGAATATTCAACTCGAGAAAAAACGCATTGGCGGCGGGCGCCTTTAATGCGGCCGGTTTTGAAGGGCCCGAGGGCAAAAGGTTGGATTTATTGACGGTTAATCGGAGTTGGTCATAAAATGGTAGAATCGATTTACGATCGCATTAACGATTATGGTTCGGTAAAGATATCGCTGGCCAGCCCAACTGATATACGAAGCTGGTCTTTCGGCGAGGTGCGCAAGCCCGAAACGATCAATTACCGAACGTACAGGCCCGAGAAAGACGGTCTGTTCTGCGAGCGGATTTTCGGTCCGGAGCGTGACTGGGAATGCGCTTGCGGCAAGTACAAAGGGACCAAGTTCAAAGGCATTATCTGCGATCGCTGCGGTGTGAAAGTGACCCACAGCCGGGTCCGTCGCAAACGGATGGGGCACATCAACCTGGCCGCTCCGGTTGTGCACATCTGGTTTTTCAAGGCTCTGCCGAGTCGCCTGAGTACGCTTATCGGGATGAAGACGTCTCACCTTGAGAAGGTCATTTACTTCCAGGATTACGTCGTAACCGATCCGGGACAAAGCCCGCTTCTCGCCAAGCAACTGCTGACGGAAGACGAGTACCGCGAGGCGTGCAACAGCTACGGCAACTGCTTTCGCGCGTCGATGGGCGCCGAGGCGGTAAAAGAGTTGCTGGGCCGACTTAATCTTGACGAGCTCAGTGTCGAGCTTCGTCTGGCGGTCACCAAGACCTCCAGCAAACAGAAGATCAAGGATCTGACCAAGCGGCTCAAGGTCGTTAACAGTATTCGTCACAGCGAGAACAAGCCGGAATGGATGATACTCGAAGTGGCGCCGGTGATCCCGCCGGATCTTCGTCCGCTGGTCATGCTGGAAAGCGGCAACTTCGCAACGAGCGATCTCAACGACCTCTATCGAAGAATAATCAACCGCAACAACCGTCTCAAGAAGCTTATCGATTTGAATGCGCCTGAAGTGATTATTCGCAATGAAAAGCGCATGCTTCAGCAGGCGGTGGATTCGCTTCTGGACAACGGCCGATGCCGACGTCCTGTTCTGGGCAGCAACAATCGCCCTCTGAAAAGCCTGACTGACATGATCAAGGGCAAGCAGGGTCGTTTTCGTGAAAACCTGTTGGGCAAACGCGTTGACTACTCGGCTCGTTCGGTTATTGTTGTCGGTCCGAGCCTGAAACTGCATCAATGCGGTCTTCCCAAGAAGATTGCGCTGGAACTTTACCAGCCGTTTATAATCCGAAAGCTCAAGGATCGCGGTCTCGCCGACACGATCAAGAGCGCCAAGAGAATGCTCGAGCGCAGAGAAGAGCATGTGTGGGATATCCTGGAAGAGGTGATACATCAGCATCCCGTGCTTTTGAATCGCGCCCCGACGCTTCACCGCATGGGTATTCAGGCCTTTGAGCCGGTGCTGGTGGAAGGTAATGCGATCATGCTGCATCCGCTGGTTTGCCAGGGCTTCAACGCCGACTTTGACGGTGACCAGATGGCGGTGCATTTGCCCTTGAGCATCGAGGCCCAGGTAGAGGCGCATATTCTGATACTGTCGACGAACAGCATTTTCTCGCCACAGAGCGGTGCTCCGACGCTCGGTCCTTCGCAGGACATGGTGTTAGGCAATTACTATATCACCTGCATGCGTCCGAATCAGAAGGGCGAGGGGATGATCTTCAGGGACGCTTATGAGGCGATAACGGCCTATGAAATGGGGAAAGTCAGCGTTCACGCAAGGGTAAAAGTTCGTCTGCCGGCGGATAAGACGGTAGTTTCCGAATCCGGCAAGAGTGCCGGCGGGGTGACAGAGACGACGCCGGGCAGGTGCCTGTTTAACGACATCCTGGACGAGCGGATGCCTTTCTACAATATGCTGATGGACAAGAAAAAGCTGGGCATGGTTATTCAGGATTGTTATGAAATCGCCGGTGGCGGACCTACGATCGATCTGCTTGACAATGTCAAGGACCTGGGCTTCAAACAGGCGACATTAGCGGGATTAAGTTTCGGTCTCAAGGACTTGCGTATTCCCAAAGAGAAGCAGGGTATTATCGAGAAGACACAAAAGCGTGTCGACCGTGTTCAAAAGAACTATCAAAGCGGTGTTCTCACCGAGGGTGAGCGTTACAATCAGGTCATCGATGCCTGGACCCACGCCCGCGTGCAGGTGACCGGCGCCATGATGAACGCCATGCAGAATGACGTTCGGGACGGCATACCGTACCTGAATCCCATCTGGGTCATGCGTGATTCGGGCGCCCGCGGCAGCGTCGATCAGATTCAGCAGTTGGCGGGTATGCGTGCGTTGATGGCCAAGCCCAGCGGCGAGATCATCGAAACCCCGATCAGGTCCAACTTCCGCGAAGGACTTAACGTACTGGAGTACTTCAGTTCGACGCACGGCGCCCGAAAGGGTCTGGCGGATACCGCGCTGAAGACAGCCGATTCGGGGTACCTGACACGGAAACTTGCCGATGTCGCACAGAACGTTATGATTACACAGATTGACTGTGGGACGCTCCAGGGGATAACCAAGACGACGGTTTACAAGGGTGAGGCGGTGGATGTTCCGCTGAAGCAGTTAATCATCGGCCGGACAGCAAGGGATAACATTCGCAATCCGATCGCGGATGAGATGATCGTTCATGAGAATGAAGTAATCACGCCCGATGCCGCCGAGAAGATCGAGCAGTTGGGTCTTGAATCTATTCGGGTTCGCAGTGCGCTGACCTGTGAAAGTGAAATGGGCATCTGCGCAAAATGCTACGGCTGGGATTTGAGTACCGGCCAGCTTGTCGAGGAAGGTCTTGCCGTCGGCATTATCGCCGCCCAGTCGATCGGAGAGCCGGGAACACAACTCACTATGCGGACTTTCCATACGGGAGGTATTGCAGAGATTACGATTCTGGAGTCCGAACAGATGGCGCCGCGTGCGGCTTTTGTCAAATATGATGACCTGAATGTCGTGCCCGATCCGGGGATGCAGGGAATTTCCAAGGGTAAAAAAACCCCGCCGAAGGCTTCGGACGAGAAGGAAGGCGGCGCAAAAAAGAAATCCACCACAGCAAAGGGTATTGTGTTGAAGCGCAACGGCGAGATGCTGCTTGTTGACGATAAGGGTCGCGAGCTTGACCGGTTCAAAGTCCCCTATGGCGCTATTGCTCATGTGGACGACGGCGAGTCTGTCGCGAAAGGTCAACGGCTTTATGCATGGGACCCCCACCGGGTGCCTATCTTAGCCGAAGTCTCGGGTCTTGTGCGCCTCGTCGACGTTGTCGAAGGCGAGACAATGCGGGTCGAAGAGGAGCGCAAGGGTCAGGCGGGACGCCCGGTCGTTGTTGAGCACAAGGGCAACAAGCATCCGCAGGTCATTATCGAAGACAGCGAGGGCAAGATCCTTGACGTTCACTATCTGCCCGCCAAGGCGCGAATCGAAGTCGATGAGGGTCAGGAAGTCGAAGCCGGCAGGTTGTTGGCTCGCCTGCCGAGAGGCACGGGCGGAAC
>JAGHBX010000112.1 GCA_021160785.1 Planctomycetota bacterium
AATGAGGGAAACGAACCGCCAGTTTGGCGCCGACGAGATGTTGAGCAACCGGTCCACTCTGGTTTCGTTGCTGAGCATAAGCGAGGATATCCGCAATGATGGTTCGAGAAGATTTAGCGGGATCAAAATCAAAATGGACGCGTTCAAGGGTGTAATAGCCGGCAAGCGAAGTAACGAGCACTTCCTGGAGGCTGTCTATCATTTGTTTGCGGGCGGATTTAGAGAGACTCTGAAAGCCGGAGTCCGCCAATGCCTGGAGGAGTAATTGAATGGAGCGATTGTTGCCTCGGTTAGTGCGCCCGCCTTCACTGGGGAATTGGCGGGTCTCGCCAAAACGCTCCAATATCTTCCTGAGGGAAGAGAGACTGAGCCCGGCAATTTGTGCACCTCCTTCAGCGAGATGCGATTCCAAACTGAGGTCGCAAGTCTCGCGGAGTCGCTCAAGAACAACCAAGGCGGCGGCAACTGTACCTTTGGGAGGCAGGCCTCCGTATTGTTTCATGGGTCGAAGGGCGCCATACCAGGAATCGAAACTCTGCTTGATCGGCGATTGAACATTCGACATTTTAGCTTTATCCTCGTGATTTGGTTGACTCAACGCCATCAAGAACGGGATTCAAGTAATTCTGCGCCAGCCAGGTTATTGCAGGAACGCAAACCGCGTCGCCAAACCCGAACAAAGCCTGGTTCAAAGGAGCTTCAATAAAGAACTCGTCGGCGCCCATAAGGCGGGCGCACTCGCGGGGAGTAAGAAGTCTCGCAGCATATTCACCATAACCGGCCTTGAAAAGGATCTGTCGACCACTGCCGCCTTTCGGGGTCCGAAGACAGCCGGCAATGCCATCAGATCGCAGTTCAGCCATTGATCGTTTATGGCCGTCGGGCTGGCGTCTTACTCTTCTGAAAACCGTTCCATATGACCACTTCTTCTGGTTTATCCAGGCATCAGCAACTTTACGATGTCTGGGACTCATCTGGTTATAGAGATAATCAGCACGTTCCTTGCTCCACCACTGCGGGTCTGACTCGTGCAAGTCCTCTAAGATGTCTTCGATAGAGTGATTTGCCTTTTCTGGTGGATCGGGAAGATTGAACAGGGACCAGTGAATGTCGGGATGGGCTACGATATAACTTGAAATTAAGGATGGACGCAGTCGGGAAGGAGAGAGCAGGCCCGGTGAGCATTTGGAACAGGGTTTCTCAAACAAAGAAGCGACTACAAAGAGCCTCGGGCGGCTCTGTGGAACAAACCACTTTGCATCGAGAATAAAAGTATCTACGGTGTACCCAAGTTTGTTTAACGCGAGCATGGCTTGTCGAAAATCTGCGCCATTACGTGAAGTCAAGAACCCCAGAACATTCTCGATAAGAATCAAAGGCGGGCGGACATCCCCCATTTCCGTAAGAACTTCAATAAAGCCAAAAAAAGCTGAGGACTGTCGGCCTTTGAGCCCCTTTCTCTCACCAGCCAAGGACAAATCGGTGCAAGGAAATGAAGCGGTTGCGAGTGTTGCACGCGGGATGGTGAAGGGGTCGACGCGATGTATGTCCGCCAGATCGAAGTGGTCATCGGCATCACGGAAATGGGCAGAATACATCTGCTGCTTTTGGGGTTCGATATCATTTGCATAGAGTAGTCGCCAGCCTGCTTTTTCAAGACCCATTCGGACGAGTCCGATTCCAGCAAAAAACTCAAGGAAAGTCTGTTGCAAAGTGGAAGTTGTGCGCTCAGCAAGGCCGAGGCGATAAGCTCTTGGCGACAGTCGCTCAAGAGAGAGCACATCTCCGGGTATGATCCGGTGCGCGGCGAAGAATTCGGCGACCCATGATCTGGTGCGAAATTGGCGGCGGGGCTTTCCTGTTTTGGCGTCTACCGGTATATCGGTCCGGATGCTTTTGTTTAGCCCGTCAAGTTCAATGGTGAGAGGCTTACCCACGCCCGATTTCATATTGGAGGTTCCAAAGCAGTCTTTTGGGAAAAAATCATGGTGCCCTGTGATGTAAACATGGTTATTACGCAGATTCCCTGCTGTGATCTTTATGAACCTCTTGGGCCTTGCCGTTGCACGTTGCAGCATGAGTATCTCTATTTTGCGAATTGTTCACATATCAATTTCATTATACTGCGACAAGAGCAATGACGGAAGAGTCTTGTCTGAGTTTTTTGCGATCTTAGGGGTTGGCTGTTGATTTGGGGCGACATGCTGCGTAAGTATAGATGTGAATGGCGTTTACGTTCTTGTGGGGGTTTTGCGACGGGTGTTTGTTGCAAATGGGAAACGCGGTTGTTTAATCAGTACAACGTTTTTTATCGGGCGCAGGTGATCTTAGACTTCAATCCGCACCGCGGACGGTATTATGGCTCGTATTTGATTTGTCGTTTGTTTGAGAGACGTTTTCCCTGTGCTGTGGTGCAGGTTGCTTCGAGGATGTATGTGGTGTTGGGTTCGGGTTTGAAGTTCATTTGGAGGTCGAAGATGTAGGCTCGGAGGTAGTCGTGCCAGTAGCTGTTGTTTACGGCAGGGTCGGTGAGGTCGATGTCGGGCCAGATCATGAGCCGGTTGCCGCGGGAATCGGATGAGCGGGGCACATATTCGTACAGCTCAAAGCGGAACCTGGCCGGTGCCTTGATGTGGCTGTCCCAGGCGTCGAAGATGTCGACATAGATACTGAGCACGGCTTCGCCGCCCAGACCGGAGTCGGAAACGATTTCGGTGAGCCCGATCATACGAATCCTCTCGGGCAAAAAAACGCACGCCACGGTGGTTGTGTCTTGCCGGAAACGCGCCGATGACATATTAGGGTCGGCGGGATTCTCCGGAATTTCACAGCCGGCCGCTGTGATGGCGACGACGGCGGCGATGACGGCAAATTTTGCGGCTTTCATGATTCGATCCCTCTTTTCATAAGCCTTGTATACTACGTTATCACAGGTCCTCGTCGAGGAGGTGGCCGAAGCGGTTTTTCTTGGTTCGCAGATAGTCGATATTGTGTTCGCCGGGCGTGGCCTTTAGCGGTATCTGCTCGACGACTTTGATTCCATACACCTCAAGACGGCTGACCTTCTTGGGATTATTCGTCAGGATTCGCACACTGGTCAGCCCGAGGTCGCGCAATATCTGGGCGCCGATTCCGTAGTCGCGTTTGTCGGCGAGGAAGCCCAACTCAATATTGGCATCGACGGTATCGAAGCCCTGCTCCTGGAGTTTGTAGGCGTGGAGCTTGGCGGCAAGACCTATGCCCCTTCCTTCCTGCCGGAGATACACCAGCGCGCCGCGCCCCGCCTGTTCGATCATCCGCATGGCGGATATCAGTTGCGTGCCGCACTCGCACCGCTGCGAATGAAACAGGTCGCCGGTCATACATTCCGAGTGGACTCTGACCAGCACCGGTTCGGTCTGGCGCGTCACGTTTCCGGCATCGTCCAGATCGCCGACACCGCCCTTGCACAGGGCCAGATGCGGTTCCACACTGCCGGGGCTTTCATAGCCGATCAGCTTGAATTCGCCGTAATCGGTGGGCAGGTGGACCGTCTGAATACGCTTTATCTGCTTCTCGCACTGCAGGCGATACTCGATCAGTTTGGCGATGGAGGTAATCTTCAGATCGTGCAGCTGGCAGTACTTGAGCGGTGGGGAACCCTTGCCATGGAACCGTCATCGTTGATGATTTCGCAGATGACACCGGCGAGTTTGAGGCCGGCGAGTCTCATCAGGTCGACAGCGCCTTCGGTCTGTCCGGCCCGAACAAGCACACCTCCGTTACGAGCACGCAACGGAAAAATGTGCCCGGGACGAGCCAAATCGGCGGCTTTAACGTCATCGGAGACGGCAACCCGGATAGTATGTGCGCGGTCGGCGGCGCTGATGCCTGTGGTGATATCGTCTCGCGCGTCGATGCTGACGGTAAACGCCGTGCCCAGATGCGCAGTATTCTCGGCGGACTGGGCGTGAAGGGCGAGGCTGTCGCATTTTTCTTCGGTCAGCGGCAGACAGATAAGCCCCCTGCCGTGTTTGGCCATGAAGTTTATCGCATCCGGCGTTATGAATTCGGCGGCGGCGACAAGATCACCTTCGTTTTCGCGGTCCTCATCGTCGACAAGAACGATCATCCGACCCTGCCTGAGGTCTTCGAGCACGTCCGGTATTTGACTGAATTCAACCATTTATCTGCCTTGCCACATTAGCCTTTGGCGTTTGCCTGGGCCTCAAACGCCTCAATATAACGTATGCCGCCCCGAATGTAAACAAGCGTTGTCACAACCGCCAGGACCGCGGCCAACCACCAGAGGAATCGGGCTAAATACCACCATAGCGGCAGGTGGGGGTGTATGTCCGGCGCCAGCAAAACTGCGGCGACCATGGACAATTGCAGCACCGTGGCGGCTTTGCCGGCAAATATGGGCACGATATGAATATGGGAAGTGATCAGATAAATGATCAAAAAACCCAATAACAGCAGCAGGTCCTTTCCGATGATGAGCACGACGATGGTGGGAGGCAGGACGTAACCCTCGACGGCGGTCCGAGGGCTGGCCAGGAGAATGCACGCACACGCCATGAGCAGCTTGTCGGCCATCGGGTCGAGAAACGAGCCCAGCCTTGTGACCTGCTTCCTGACGCGGGCAAAGTAGCCGTCCAGTGCATCACTGATACACATGACCAGAAAGATAGCCAAGGCGATATATCGCATCGCCCAGTTGTCATGTATCTTGAGCATGCAGATGACAAAAGGTGCTATGAGCAGAACACGCAGAATAGTGATTTCATTAGCCAGTGTCAGCTTCATGGTTGTTATCCTCAAGGCAACCATATCCATTATCAGCGGAGTGTCAACACTGTAATTTCCGGTCTGGCGTTGAGTCGTGCCCTTCCCAGCCTGCCCAGCCCGCGGTTGACGTAGAGCTTTCTGCCGGCGACGTCGTACATGCCGGCATGAAAACGCCGGTTTTTTCGTGTCAGTCCGCCGGAAAGACTCCAGATTTGGCGGGCGCCGTGTGTGTGGCCGCTCATCACGGCTTCAACCGGATACGCACCAAGCCGCTCTATTCCACGCGGATTATGCGAAAGTGCAATGACGGTTTCTTTTGCAGGCACATCGGCAAAGGCTTTGTCGGGCTTGAAGTCCCCCACCCACAGGTCGCCCAGGCCTACCAGCCAGAGACATCGGCCATTGATCTCCACAGCGGTCGATTCGTTCCGCAGCAGGCAAACACCGTTTTCAGCCATGCCGTCAACCAGGTCTTCCAGCAGGCCGGGACGGCCGGAGTGTGTGCTGTGGAGCATGCCATAGTCGTGATTGCCGAGGCAGGCGTAGACGCCGTAATGGCTTTTGATATCGCCGATGAGTTTGACGGCTTTTTGTCTGTACTCGCCGCTGCGGTCGTGGGTGATATAGTCGCCGGTCAGGATGACGATGTCGGCGTCGAGTTCGTTGACGCGGTCAACACAGCGGCGCAGGTACTTCATGCTGACGATGCGGCTCAGATGCAGATCGCTGATGTGGACGACGCGCCTGCCGCGGAGCTTGTCGGGCAGATTCCTGAGTCTCAGGTCCAGTTGCTTGACCTCTATCCACTCACGACCATGCCCCGTATGGTCCACCGCCCATGACGTACAAAAGCCTAAACTGCCCATCGCCGCACCATGCAGATACCGGCCGTGCCTGAGCAGTCGCCCCTGATTTCGTGTTTTTTCGGTCTTTCTTGACATATTTTCCAGTCGCCGTCTTACCGGCAATAGCGTTTATACAGACAACCCCGCCCGGTGGTTCGAAAAATCCGATACCTGATGGCCCCCAGAGCAATCCAAGCCTTAAGAGTGTACAGGGCCTGCACGCAAAAGTCAACAAATTTGATGGATCCGCCGCTAATCATAATATCGGCGATCCAGAGCAATAAATTCACCCGCTTCCCATAACTTTTCCCGTGTGTTACCGTTTTGCCACAGGTTCTCGGACAATGGTCTTGAGTTTCTCCGGGGCCGCCCGCCGGGGGTCGCTGGGGTAGATTGCGTGGTGTTTGCCGGTCAAGCGATAGCCGTTTTCGTCGGCGAAGGCGAGCAGTTTGTCGATGGTTTTGCCGACTTCATTGTACGGGCCGATATGGAGAGTCTGCAGGCAGAGCCCTTCGTCGAGCGATTCGTATCCCAGCTTATCCAGGCCGGGTGTGGGCTTTTTGTCCTTGAGCGTCCTGATCGCCTGATCGACAACGCGCCCGGTAACAAAATTCGGCTGCATGACCAACATCCGCCACTGCCATTTGTCCTTGGCCTGCGGGTCGAACGGGCCCGGATCCATCCACCACAGTGCCTCCAGCGGCGGGACGACAAACTCGAAATATCCTTTCGGCGGATCGGCTTTCATGCTAAACTTCGCCGTATAGGCAACCCCATACAGCGCCGCAACTGCATCCTGAAAATCCTGCGACGTCTCCGGATCGCCCATGCCGTCGATCGCGAGAAACTTCATCTTCGGCACCTTGACGACTGTGATCTTGTCCTTCTTCGCCGAGTAAAAATCTTTCAGTTCTTTCTTGAAATCAACTTTCGTCATGGTCAGACCTCCTTGCTTCTTATTGGCAACTGAATTTCAGTCAAATAGTTTTTAGGATTGCCTTTAAGAATCATGCCCGGACCTTTCAAGTAGGCTTCCCTGGTAGGGAGGATAATCTCGTATCCCCGCGATTTGGCGTATTCAAGGATTTTCGCATAGGACCGGCCCAGTTCTTCGTACGGGCCTTTGTGGAGCAGAGAGACGCACCGGGTCGGCGGCAATTGGCGGACAGATACGCCTTTGACGTCTTTGGCTTTGCGAATCGGCATGCACGCTTCAAATGTCGCATCGTCGGGGCGAAATTCGTCATCGAAGTGGAGACAGAAAGGTTTGCCACATATAAAGCGCCCAAAGCTTTTGCCGATCTGTGCAAAACCCTTGCCACAGTCGCTGTACTTGCCCTGCATACGAATGCCGGCGATTAGCATGGTGTCCAGCAATTTCTCTTCTGCTTCAAATGTCGAATTTTTGATTGTCATTATAGCCTCCCTTTCGTCTGAAATGATACTGTCCAGATTAACGGCAATCTTCTTATACTTTCGACTTTGGGTTTCGATAGACTGCCTGTGTTGCTCAAGATAGTCAAGGATGTCCGCCTGGTCATCGTAGTTGTCCAGAATTTCCTTTATTGCGGCAAGTGAGAATTCCATATTTCGGAAGCGAGTAATGACACGGGCCTTTTCCACGTTGCTGCGATCGTAATATCTGTAGCCGGAACTGTCATCGACACATGCCGGAATGAGCACGTCTTTGGCGTGATAGAACCGAAGCGTTTTGACGGACAGGCCGGTGATCTTTGAGAACTCCCCTATGCTGTACATAACCATCTGTGTTC
>JAGHBX010000528.1 GCA_021160785.1 Planctomycetota bacterium
AGTCGTTTGCGCCATAGTCGCTATTGCCGCGGACGTACATGACATGGTATGTTTTTTCCCCGCGGCCCCTGATGCTTCCCACCGGATATCCCTTGATCCGCCCATCTGCAAAGTTAACGCCGAACATGGTTTTATTGCCCTGCATGGTCGTGCTGCGGTATATCGTGGAAGTGGCGAACTGTGAATCGATAATGCGTTCGCCTCGAGCAGTGTTTCCGTACCGGAACTTAAAATACTTTGTATCGATGAAGGGCTTCTGCCTGGAGGTATTCCGGCTCATTGGGTCCGGGTCAGTACCGCTGAAAAGGATAAGCGAGTACAACTCCTTAATACTCGGCAGCCGCCAATCCTTATACCCGCCAACCCTACACCTGGACGCCCCTGCCGCCGCCTGTCTGAATGTCACTTTTTCGCCGGGATCACTCTGCCACATCAGCCCTGTGTTCAAGTCCGTTACAGTACCGTCGGCATTGTTTTTGTAAGCAGGCTCATTGCCGGCGTACTGTGCATCCTGACCGAAAAAATTGGCGTTGGCTTTAGGGAATTCTATTTCTGCATCGTTGCTATAACACCTGATCTGTGCGGTATCTACGATCATGTATGCGACTCTGTCGGTTGATGCGTCCGCTGCCGATACGTTGCCAATCCAGGCAAGAATAGCCGTGTACAGGATCAGAGGTATGTAAAAATGAAGCCATACCTTCTGCCGGGTAGTATTCTTAGGACGTTCAATCATTAGAACCCTCATGGCTTCACAGTATTTACGATTCACATCGTAGTAAGACGCATCCCAGGGGCGGCCTTATTGCACCAAAGGAAAGCCGCTTTTCGCAGGATGGCCGGACTTACGGCGGATTATTGCAATAAACCACGACCTTGCGGCGTTTTTCTAACTGGTAAAGCAATCGCCCGGTTAGCGTCCGCGGTGGCGCAAGGGCGATGTGTATCATTTTAACCTGTTTTTTGGAGGATAGCACTATGAAGAAACGTCTAATTTTAATCGCTGTCGTACTGGTTGCTTTGACAGTCGTATTGACCGCTTTTGCCCAGACCCAGACCGGCGAAAGGCCGCAGCGGGGTCGCGGCGGATTCCAGAATATGACGGAGGAGCAAAGAATCCAAATGAGAGAGAGATACCAGAATATGAGCGAGGAGGAGAGGGCTCAGTTTCGGCAGCGTTTCGCCGGGCGGAGTCGTATGAGCCGCGAAGACCAACTCAAATCCATTTCGGAACTGGAATCACAGCTTGCCAGGCTCAAAGCGAGCATAGAAGCTCAGCCCCAGAGACGGACTAACTACCGGGACCTGTCCGAGGAGGAAAGAACCAAACTCAGAGAGCAATACACCAAGGCTCGCGAGGCACGTCAGGCCGTGATCACCGCCATCCGGGCCGAGGTCGATAAACTCAGCCCGCCACGCACGACAGCCGAACAGATCGCAGCTCTTCGTGAGTTGAGAGAGATTCGCACACTTGCAGAAAAGGAAAAAGCAGCGGAGACCACCAAGCGTCTGGCCGCCCTCATCGAGAAACAGGCCCAGCAAATGCCTCGGACCAGAGGACGAGGTGGAGCAAGCAGTGGCGGTCAGCGGAGAGGCACCGGGCAAGGCGGGCGGACTCAATGATTCCAGTCAGCACCACATAATGTCAGACGACGATACTGCATGAAGCGGGGACAAATTCCCTTTGGCTCACGCATACGATTATTTTTAAAAGGTGCAAAGAGATGAAGGTTAGAGTAACTATGACAGCAATTGTCTTGATGGTAGTCGCTTGCAGCAGTCTGGCCGCCGATTGGCCGCAATGGCGGGGGCCGAACCGCGACGCCAAGTCGGCAGACACCGGCTTGCTCAAAGAATGGCCTAACGATGGTCCGCCACTCGCCTGGAAAATTGATAAACTCGGCGGCGGAGACAGCGCTCCGGCGATTGACGACGGGCAAATTTTCTTCATGAGCAATCGCGGTGACGACGAAGTCGTCTGGGCCCTGTCCGAAAAAGATGGCAAGGAGCTTTGGGTAACCAGCCTTGGCCCGGCTTTGGCGCAGCGGGCATCACAGGGAAAAGAGGGGCCCGCGTGCACGCCGACCGTCGACGGCGAACGACTCTATGTGGAGGGTTTGGCTGGTAACGTGGTCTGTCTGCAAGTCGAAGACGGCAAGATCGTCTGGCAACGCAGCCTGACAGAGGATTTTGGCGGACGCGTACCCATGTGGAGTTACCGCGAATCGCCGCTGGTTGACGGCGATAAGGTTATCTGCACGCCCGGCGGGGCAGATGCGACCCTGGCAGCTCTGAACAAGTTGACTGGCGAGACGATATGGAAGAGCAAAATGCCCGATGCCGCTGCGAGCACTGCGGCAACTGGGCCCGCAGGTCGTCCAGGTGGTTCTGGTCGTGCCGGTGGGCAGGCCGGTGGTTCGGCTACGGCGATCACGGGAACCAGGGATCCGGGATTGTTCACGAGCGAGCATTTTTCGATGACAGCTTTCTCCTGCAAGATTGGCAATGGCAAGTATCTTGCGAAGCTTTACTTTGCGGAGACCTACGAAGGTATTACCGGTCCCGGCCAGCGAGTTTTTTCCTACAATGTCCAGGGGCGTGAATTCGAGGACTTTGACATTTGGGTGAAAGCTGGCGGTCCCAGAGGCGCCTATATCGAAGCGGTACCTGTGGAAGTGACCAACGGAGAGTTTCGCATTGCTTTTACGCCCAAGGTCGAAAACCCGGCAATCAAGGCGATTGAAATAATCCCGCAGGCAGGTGCGGCGTCATCGGCGACGACAATACGGATCAATGCCGGATCGTCCGAGCCATTTAAGGATTCGAGCGGCCAGGTTTGGCAGCCGGATACAGGTTTTGAGGGAGGCATGACGAGCCAGATGTCCGCCGGTTCGGGAGGCGGCTCTGGTGGTACCAGACGCTACGGCGGTGGACGTGGTGGTTTCGGCGGCGGTGGTTATAGGGCAGCGTACTCGTCGGTCATAGCGATCGACTTCGACGGTCAGCGCCAGTACGTGCAACTCATCTCTAATGCACTTGTAGGATTCGCGGCGTCCGACGGGAAGTTCCTGTGGCGGTATGACAAACCCGCTAACCGCATGGGTATTAACTGTTCCACGCCGCTGTACCACGAGGGCGCGGTGTTCGCCTCATCGGCATACGGGGCGGGCGGAGGATTGGTGAAACTGAGCAAAGATTCCGATGGCGCTGTCAAAGCCGAGGAAGTCTATGCCACCACCGATATGCAGAACCACCACGGCGGCATGATCCTCGTCGACGGTTACCTCTACGGCGCAAACGGCGGCAATGAGGGCGGCGCGCTGGTCTGCCTGGACTTCAAGACGGGCAAGGTCATGTGGGACCAGCGCCAGAGCGCCGGTCGTCGCGCGAAGGGCTCGGTGGCACTGGCGGATGGGCGACTGTACTATCGTATGGAGAGCGGCACCGTGCTCCTGATTGAGCCGAGCCCGAAGCAGTACATTGAGCGCGGGCGTTTTGAACAGCCGGATCGCAGCAGGCCGCCGGCCTGGGCCCACCCGGTCATTGCCAACGGCAAACTATACGTGCGCGACCAGGACGTACTGTTCTGCTACGACGTCAAGGCCAAGTAACCAAACCCGTGTAAGAGTAAATTTTGGATGAAGGAGAAAGAGAAGATGAGACATGTAAGACAATCGGCTATTGTTGCAAGTATTCTTATTATTGGGATTTCAGTAATCTTGTTTACAAACGCTCTTGGGCAACGTTCATCCAGGCCGAGGGGAGGCCAAATGATTGTATCGGAACTTGAGAAGCCTCCTGTCCCGAAAGACGACAATGAAAAGAAGATTCTTGGTATTCTGGCTGATATCCGCGCAACTCAAAGCTACAGGAATGTGCCGCCGCAGGACGGGCGATTCCTTCGCATCACGGCCCAGGCGATGAATGCAAAAAATGTCGTTGAGATCGGAACATCCACCGGCTACTCCGGCATCTGGTTCGGTATGGCGCTTCAAAAAACCGGCGGCAAGCTGACGACATACGAAATCGATGCACAACGCGCCGCTACCGCCCGCGCCAATTTCAAGCGAGCGGGTATGGCCGATATCATCACCATCGTCGAAGGAGACGCACACGAGGAAGTGAAGAAACTGAAAAACCCAATCGACATTCTCTTTCTCGATGCGGACAAAGAAGGCTACATCGATTATCTTAACAAACTGTTGCCGTTAGTCCGTCCCGGCGGCCTTGTCATTGCCCACAACATCAATACCAGGATGGCCGATCCGAGGTATATGAAAGCCATAACCACAGACCCAAAGCTCGAAACCATCGTTCGAAGCGGAGTCGGCCTGACTCTCAAGAAATGATGATTCCGTATTAATGGATTGGCGTCCATCTACGTTGTACGGTACATAAGCTCGTAAGCGGAAGTCAGAGTGCGCGGCAACGACGACTGACTATCTCCTTTTAACTGAAATCGCCTGCACCCTGTCGGCTCAGGCTCACTTCATTAATTTCATATAACGGCAACAGCGAACGCATTATATCCACTACGGTTATGATACCGCACAATTTTCGGTCCCCTTCGACGACCGCCAGGCAACTGATCTTCTGTTTTCGCATAGTCAAAGCCGCATCCGACAGTTTCGCATCGGCCGATATACATGACACATGGCGAGTCATTATCCGCTCCAGCGGCATCTCCAGGCTAATAGACAATTTGTCGACTTCAAAGAGGTGGCCTCTAAATTCGCCGCTGTCTCTCGGCGGACGCCGGCCTGCAAACGGAAGCTGCCTGAGGATATCACGATCCGAGATTATCCCGACAAGTGCGCCTTGTTCGTCGACGATAGGCATGTGCCTGAACCTGTGCTGCTGCAGCATATCCTTTGCACTGCCCAGCACATCGGCGCTTCCCAGGCTGACCACATCGGCTGTCATCGCATCGCCTGCGGTTATTCCGGCAAACAAATGAAACGCTCCTGCGGCGTCGGCATAACTCAGTTCCAGATCGTCGAACAGATTATTATTTTCCGACGCATCGAACAGCACCTTGAAAACCTCATCCAGTTTAACTGTCCATCGAAGTATATCCGTAGTCGTAATAATCCCTGCAAGGCCCGTTTCGTCCTGGACCGGAACGATATCGACATGGCTCACAAGCATGGTTTCGATTACCTCGGGTATGGAGGCAGTCGGCGAAACGGATTTGGGCTTTCGGGCGACGATCTGCGTAAGCAACTGACGCATTGCCCTTGGATCGATTTCCATCGGTCCGATTTCTTCCAGATCGGTTTCTTCGGTCCTGGGAAAACCCAGCCGCAGCACATCCCTTTCCGAAACAATCCCAATAAACTCCGGGGAGCTTTTGTCGCCGTCGGGATAATCCACAACCGGTGCATGTCGTACACGGTAATTTTCCATGAACCTGCAAAAAGCCGCAACCCTATGATCCAGCGTCAGCGTTTTCACTTCGGTATTCATAATATCGCCTGCGGTCCGCATCGGCATCAATGAAAGCTGCATATGCTCGGCCATCTTTTCAATCAGATCAATAACACTAATCTTCTCGTCAGCCATCTTTTCTCCGCATTGAACCAAATTGACATTTCCCACTTAAACATGTAAAGAACATAATGTACTTATGCTCCTCGCATTTTATCGGAATCTTACAGGTGCGACTTTCCCGAAAAATGGGACCCAATCTCAATTATTCGAAGACTATAACAGGGCAAAAAATGGCCCCCTTTTCGCGAATTGACTCTTACAGCCATACAACCCTTTCTCCGCCAATCACGCCAAAAATACCCGGTTTTGTCGCTGAAAGTTCCCGGGCAGAACTGAAAAAACGTAAGAACTTGCAATTTTAAGAGAAATGTGCTAACTTCATGACAATTCTAAAGGCATAGCGCATAGCGATCTTCTGTATAAATCGCAAAAATAGGAAATGTCGGTCAATACAATCTCACAGGAAGGAAAAGCACTATGAACAAGATGAACCTCCGGAAAACAGTTGCAAGAAACGTATCTTTCGCACTCCTGACGGTCGCCCTTCTCCTGGCGTGCGGCTGCCCCGGCGCTGTGGTAAAGAAGGACCTGGCCTCCGGACAGCGGACCGGCTGGGACCAGTTGCCCGAGATTCTGAGCCGCATCGTCCCGCCGACGTTTCCGGACCGTGATTTCAACGTGGCCGTTTACGGCGCCAAGGGAGATGGTGTTACCGACTGCAATCCGGCCTTCAAGAAGGCGATCACCGCATGCACCAAGGCCGGCGGTGGACGCGTCGTCGTCCCGAAAGGCACATGGCTGACCAATGGTCCCATCCACCTGGACAACAACGTCAATTTTCACGTCACAAAAGACGCAAAAATCCTGTTCGGCACGAACTTTGACGATTATCTTCCCCACGTCAGGGTACGGTGGGAAGGCACCGAGTGCTACAACTATTCGCCGCTGGTCTACGCGTACCAAAAGACTAATATCGCCCTTACCGGAAAAGGCTCTCTCAGCGGGCAGGCTGAAAACTCGTGGTCCAGATGGAGCGGGAAGACCAAGCCTAACACGACATCCAACGAGGAACTGCGCAAGATGAACCACGACGATGTTCCTGTGGAAGACATCAAGATTTATGCCAAGCCGACGTTTTTCGAACCGTTCGAGTGCACGAATGTGCTCATCGAAGACGTGACGATTCTCGATTATCCGTTCTGGTGCGTCCACCCCGTCTATTGCACGAATGTAACGATTCGCAGACTCGTCCTCGACAGTCATAACTCCAACAACGACGGGCTCGATCCGGATTCCTGCACGGACGTGCTGATGGAAGACTGCTTCCTGGACCAGAGCGACGACTGTCTGGCGATCAAAGCCGGCCGTGACAACAGCGCATGGCGTAAAGGCCGGCCCTGCGAAAATATCGTTATACGAAACATGCCCTCGAACTTTGGCGGTATAGCTATCGGCAGCGAGATTGCCGGCGGCGTCCGCAACGTCTTTTTCTACGATTGCAAATTTGAAAGCGGCAATGTGCTGTACTGTAAGTCGAACCTGGACAGGGGTGGATTCATCAAAAACATCTATATCAAAGACCTTGATATAGGCAAGGCACGGATTCTCAGATTAAGAAACAACTACCACGGCTATCGAGGCGGCAACTTCCCAACGGAGATTCGCAATATCAACATCGAAAACGTGCATATCGGGGCAGGGAACGACGAGACGATCTCCCTCCAGGGCGTGGAATCGGCGCTCGTTTACGACGTCTTCATAAAAGACGTCACCGTCGATACACTCGAGAAGGGGCCGATCATGCACCTTCGAAACGCTGAAAATGTCGTGCTCACAAACGTAGTTATCGCAGGCGTTCTTCAGCCCACTAACCCGCCGATGATGCCGCCCGAAGAAAAAGAGCAGGAAGGAACGGCGTCTATCGCCCCCAGTCGCAGCGGAAAGTGGAGCACCCCTTCAAACTGGGAGACCGGACGTGACGGCGCGCGCCTGAAATGGAGCGGCGACAAAGCCAATCGGCTGCCTGACGACAAGATAGACGAGCGGGTATTGATCGGAAAGAAGCAGGGCGTTACGCTGACCCTCGATCGCGATATCGACGGTGAGTTCGAGATTCGGGTCTATGAGGAATCGACATTTATCATTCCTGACGGCCGCACGTTCAAGGTCAACGGGCCGTTCATTGTCGACCGGCACAAGAGCGTGGCGAAGCAACTCGGCGGAACGGTTAAAGTCGCCGGGAGCCTTGATATCGACACCACGACCGGCCGCTACGTGATCGAAGGCGGAACAGTTAGCTGTAGCAGAGTGAGACTCAACGAAGGGATGTTTGTTGTCGACGACCACCAGGGCAAGATAACGTCGATAACCGTTAACGGCGCGTATGAAACCGGCGACGGTGAAGGCAATACGACAACGATATTTGTCGCCCACAAAAACGGGGTAGCGGCCGTGCAGTGCGTCGATCTGAATCTGGACGCCTATACGGGCGAATTCCTGGTCGTCGACGTCTCGGCTTATGACTACGCCAAAAACGGCGACCTTGTGCTGTTCTCATACAGTGGGGCCCGAAAGGACACCTTCGACGGCGGACCGGAGAAACCGGAAGCCCAAGTCAAAATTATCGGCGCCCAGGCCGATGTGGTATACGATGACGATGCAAAGAAAGTCAAGCTGACAAACTTTCGACCATAAGACGGTGAAGTCGGCTATCCATGAAAAAAAGAAAATCCAAAAGGAGGAGTTTTATGAAATCGCGATACATTCTGTTTGTCGTAATGGCGGTTATCGTTACTTCGCTTTCGACGGCTGCCTTCGCCGCCAAAGGGCTCAAGACTCGCCCACGCCAAGAGGGGGGAGTTGTTCCCATGGAAAGCCTTGTCGGCTGGTGGAAGCTCGATGGCAACGCCAACGACAGTTCCGGCAATAACAATCATGGCGCCCTTCTTGGCGACCCTAAATGGGTGGCCGGGAAGACAGGCGGCGCGATGGAATTCGAAGGCGACGATGCCGTTGACCTTGGCAATCCGAGTATTCTTGACTTCGGGACAGGCGATTGGACTGTATGTGCCTGGATAAAAACTACGTACACTGGCAGAAAAGGCACCATATTTGCTAACGGCGGAGGTGAGGGCGGCGGAATACGGTACACGTTGTGTCTGGGCGAACACAAGAAAAAAGCGCCGGATAGAATGACTCTGACCGTTGATGACGATCTCAACAAGGGTGAAGTAAGGGGTAGAACCATAGTTGCTGATGGTCAGTGGCATCATGTCGTCGGGATGAGAGATGGAACTACCTTGCGTGTGTATGTCGATGGGACCCTGGACGCAACCGAAGCCATACCTGCCGACTACAACCTTTCCGGTACATCTCAACATAACGCCTGTATCGGAGCAATATGGCATCACGAGGACGGCATCCTGCAGAAGTATTTTATGGGCTTGGTTGACGACATTCTCATCTACAGCCGGGCGCTGACGCAGAAAGAGATTCAGGGCATGGTGGGCCAACAACTCCTTGCCTCGGCTCGTGAGGCGGCGGATGAGATCGAAATGGGCGTCCGCGAAGTCAAAGCCCAGCCCCTGCCATCGACCGGGGCGGCGATTCTTTCGGTCGAAGAGGGCGACGGAGTCGTCGAGCTTAAAACCAGCGAACTGAACGTGCGGGTGCAAAAAGATCCCTGGCGAATCTCCGTGTTCGATAAGAACGGCCGCCTGTTGACCCGCCAGAGCGCGGGCAAGGCGCTGCAATATGGGGAGCAACGCGTTATGCGCGTGCGGGACCATAAGTCGCTAGGCCGGGTCAAGATAGTCAAGCGCGACCCGCCGTACTACCACGCCGAGGACGAGGCCGTGATCGTGGGAGAATCGGTGCGCTTCAACTGCGAAACGAGCGGAGGCGAAACTGGGGCACAAGTCCATATTACCTTCCGCAACCCATCGGTCTTTTCGGTATGGATGACCGTGCCGGGGAAAATCGAAACGACCGGGGAGATGTTCGAATCCTCGCCGAGCGAGCATTTTCTCGGTTTGGGCGAATGCTGGGACGCTAAGTCGCTCGATCTCAAGGGGCTGTCGGTAACGATGCGGAACAAGAAGGGAACACCCGACCAGGGCGGTTATGTGCCGTTCTACCTCAGCACCCGGGGCTATGGAATCCTGGTCGATAACTATCTGAAGGTGAAATTTGATTTCTCCGATGACGATTCCGTGGCCATCGAGGCCCCAAGCATCGCCGACAGCGAGGACGGGGATGGCTATTTCGAAGGCACGTCGATGCTGTGGTACTTCTACTATGGTCCCGATCCGCTGGACGTGATCGACCGGTTTACCGAGCACGTCTCGCGCCCGGCCATGCCGCCATCCTGGTCCCTCTTTACCACGTGGCAGTGGCGCGACACGAGCGACCAGAAGGTTGTCTACGAGGACGCCAAGGGCATGCGCCAGGCCCGAATCCCCTGCGGACTGATCTGGGTCGACCGGCCCTGGGCGACCGGTGACGACAACATGCCACCGCCGTTCGAATGGCAGTCCGACAGGTTCCCCAACGGGCACCAGATGTTTATGGACCTCAACGAGATGGGCTACAAGACGGGCGTCTGGGTGGCCAAAAACCTGTACGGCGATATGGACAACCCGGCCCTGGTCCGCAAGCTCAAGGCCGATGCGCAGCCGTGGCTCCGACGCGACAACTGCCAGATGTACAAGATCGACCGCGGCAACACGCAGCGGATGGACCCGTATTTCACCTGTCAGGCCTATTGGAAAGCGTGGGACGAGGTCTTCAAGGGGGATTTCGTGACCCTGCCGAGGGTCATCGCATTTCGCGGCCAGAAATATGTCAACGGCAAGTGGCCCGGCGACAACGCAAAGAATTTCGAATATTCAAGTGGCCTCAGGGCCAACATAGGCGCCATGCTGAACTTAGCCATAGCTGGATTCCCGTTCTGGGGCTCGGACACAGGGGGCTTCTCCGACCCCGAAGGCAACGAAGTGACCGTCAGGTGGGCGCAGTTCAGTTCGATGTGTGCTATCTTCCAGACGGCGGGCATTCCGTACCAGTACCCGAAAAAATACCGCGATATATATCGACAGTACGCCGAACACTATACCCGTATGTTCCCCTACCGATGGACATATGCAAAGCTCGCGCATGAAAAGGGATATCCGATCTGCCGTGCCCTGGCCTTGCACTACCCGGACGACGCCAATTGCTACGGCAAAAAATTCGAATACCTGTTCGGGGAGTGGATTCTGGTTGCCCCGGTAGTGGAATATGCAACCCAGCGCGAGGTGTATTTGCCCGAAGGGAAATGGATCGACTGGTGGGACGGCACGGTCCACACCGGTCCGGCTGCGATTACCTACGCGGCGGAGGTCGACAAGTTGCCAATGCTGGTAAAAGCCGGCGCGATCATCCCGATGATCGATGTCCAGCAGACTTGGCTTGAACCCTCGTCTGGCCGGTTGACCTTACGGATTTATCCAGAAGGCAAATCACAGTTCACTATTGCAGGTGACGACAAGGTCTATCCTGGCCGTAGCGAACCGTACACGGATCTGAAGGAAACGGAAATCAAATGCCATCAAGTAGATGGCCGGATAGATATCGATATCAGCCCATCCGAGATATCCTACATGCTTGAAGTCCACAGCGGCAGGATGCCGGCTTCTGTATGGCTCAATGGCGACAAGCTCAAACGGTGTACCGACAAGACCTCTCTGGAGAAGACAGATTCCGGCTGGACGTTCGAGCAGTTCGCAGGCCCGGCTGTATGGATCAAGGTGCCGGGCCAAGCTGCTGCTCGCCACGCGATCAGAATAATGCTTGAAAGTATCGAGTAGAATTGTTAAGCCGACAAAAGTGAATTCTTAACACTGGAGAAGACCTATGAAAGTCCAACACTCCCTCGTACCGGCTGTTACCATTATTTTGTCTGTTTTTTTCGCGGTTGGCGTTCCGCCAGCCGCCCTGGCGGACAACGAACCGGCCGGTCTTGTTGGCCGGTGGGATTTTGACGACGGCACCGGCAAGGACCTTTCCGGCAACGGCAACGACGCCGTGTTGGGAGGAGGCACTGTTTACTCTCTCGGTAAAGGCCGGGCGTGTATCCAACTTACGGAAGATGACGAACCGATGCGTATTCCGGCGGCCGAGAACTCTGTGCTGGCCATTTCGCACGGTACGATATGCTTCTGGCTAAACGCCGGCTGGGACAGGTCAACCATTCTGGAATACGATAATAGCGCGGTTGTACTCAATCAGTACCGCGGTGATTTCCAGGTGCGCTTTAAGGGCGAAGATGACTTCGTGTATGGGGCTGGAATCCTGGATTACGACTGGCCGAAGTATGATATGCGAGAGTGGGCCTTCTATGGGCATCCAAGAGCCGCGATAGGCGATTCCGAATGGCGCCTGTTTGCCGTGGCTTACGACGTTAAGGGCAAAAAGATCATCGGCTGGCGGGATGGCGAGCTTATTTCGGTCGTCGATCTGTCAACTGTTAAAATGGAGCCCCTCAAGCGGGACGGCCTGGGCAAGATTACCACGGGCGAAGGCTTCAGAGGCTTCATAGACGACCTGCGTATCTACAATACCTTACTCACCAATGCCGACATTCGCCAAATATACAACTCAACTAAATCTGTCTATGCGGGCAGAGACGATACGATTGCCCATGACAAGAAACAAGAGACCTACAAGTATCGCAAAGAGGACCACACCCTCTATCAGGCATGGCTCCAATATAATCCCACAGAGTCACGCAGTCAGAATCTCTTGAAGTGCATCGTTGCCGAAGGCAAAAACTCAACTGTCAAGACGGCGGCGTCTGAGTTGACCGACGCGACCGAATCCATGTTCGCGTTCAAGCCTTCGGTTAAAACAAAGTCCGTCTCGGGCGAGAAAGTCATCCTGGGAACAGCCGAGACCTCGATCTGGATTCGCAGGCACGCCGACGAATTAGGACTGGACCGAATCGAGGAAGACGGATTTCTCATCAAAGCCGTCAACGACGGCCGCGATAAAACGCTTGTCATTGCGGGAAAGATTCCAGCGGGCGTTATTTTTGGCGCGTTCGACCTCATTCGCCGCATACAGTTGGGACAGGACCCGGGCAAACTCGATGTGCTCGAAAATCCGCAGATTCCCATTAGAATGGTCGATCATTGGGCTTATTTTCGCGGACTGAAACACGACGCGTGGCGCGGCGGCGGCAGAGACGATTCGATCTATAGTTGGGAAGAATTGCGGACGGGTGATACGAAGCTAATCCGCGACTGGGTGCGGATGATGGCGTCTGCCGGCTGGAACGCAATCTGCCCGAGCGAGGTCAACTGGGACTACCGCAATAATTTCCTTGACCACCTTGACGAGGTCGAGATTCTTGCCGGTATCCTCCGCGACTACGGAATGAAACTCTATTGGAGCCCGAGCTACCTGCTGGCGCTCGAACAAGAGACAGCCGACAAGCTCTATGCCAGAGTCCCCGACTTCGGCGGGTATATGATGAAGATGGGTTCTGAAAAACAGAACGGCGACCCGCGGCCACCTATGGTCAACCGCATCGCCGACACGGTTTTACCATACGGCGGCTATGTGCTGGTTCGCGGTTTTGTTTACGGCAACTTGCGTTACACCCCTGAGCCCTATCGCACTCTTATTCCGCATGACATTTTCGCCCCCAATGACGGTAAGTTTCGTGAGAACGTTGTTATTGTACCAAAGGGCAGTGCCGGAGACTGGGATTATTCGGCACCGATTCCGGCAATGGACGGCGCCATGAAAAAGACCCTGTCCGGCAGTGAGTTGGTCATCGATAAGAGTTTTCCCAGTTCCTGGGTCGAAAAGTGGAAGTGGTGGCTGGAACAAGATACGTATTGCGACGGCCCGGGCAGTTTGAACAAGTCCATTGCCCATTGCATCATGGGAGTTGCGATGATAAGCCCGTCGCCGGCCTGGACGAGTTCGCCGCTTAACCAGGTAAACTACTACGGGCTGGGGCGTCTTGCCTGGAATCCCGATCGTTCGCTAGAGGAGATTTATAACGAGTGGATTGTTCAGACGTTCGGTAATGATCCTGAAGTGATAGACACTGTCAAGAGGATCCTGTTCATGTCCGATGACGTGGCCCGCAAGCTCTATATGTATCGCGGCTATCGAGGCATCTGGATCGACAAGGGCGATGAGAAATTGGTTGAGAATAAAATGCCTTATACGATTAACCGTGACAAAATCGGTCCGACTTCACCTGAGCTGCAGAAAAGGATTCTCGCTCAGTATTCGCCAGGGCTGCGCCAAATATATGGAGACCCGCTGAGAAGTGAGGAGTTTCTCTCTGCCTTCCATACCAGAGGCTATGACTACCGTCTTTCCATCGGGCGTACTTTGATCGAAGATATTTACGGTGGGATGGAAGAAGCAGTACAAATAGCCGGGCAGATGGCCAAACTATGGAAGACGCTTGACGGCAAAATCGATCAGCACCGGTTCGAGTACACACTGAAAAACCTGGTCGATTTTATTGCCGATTCGCAGGGTACTCGGGACAATACGGTTGAAGCGTTCGAAGAACATACAGGCCAAAAACGCGCCGACGCCCTTTCTCGTTTGACAAAATCAAAACTCGCCGCCGTCGGCACGTACAACGTACGTCATTTCGGTGCAGTCGGCGACGGGACGGCCAATGATGCACCGGCCATCAACAAGGCGATTGACGTCTGCAACAAAGCCGGCGGCGGGACCGTGTTCGTGCCGTCCGGTTTCTATACAACAGGTTCGATTCACCTCAAGAGCAACGTTACCCTTGCGATTGATAATGGCGCTATACTGAAAGCCATGCCCGGCATGATGGACCCGTGGGAACCCAACCCGAACGACAAAGGCCTGATGGATGCTGCATACTACCATTGGGAGGCCTCGCTCATCTGGGGCAAAAACCTGGAAAATGTGAAGATATACGGACCGGGAACCCTTGATGGCTCGGCGCTGACCCGAAGCAGCAAAGTCGCAAAAGGAACCGGCGACAAAGGCATTGCCCTGAAGCTCTGCAAAAACGTCGAGATACGAAATCTCAACATCAAAAAGGGCGGCCACTATGCAATCCTCTCCACCGGTTGCGAGAATGTGCTCGTAGATAACGTCACCATCAAGACCGACCGTGACGGACTAAACTTGTCCCAGTGTAAAAACGTTCTGGTCGCTTACTGCCATATCAATGCGGTCCGCTATGAAGACGGCCGACCCGCCGGCGGCGACGATGCTATAAAGTTCGGCAGCGATCTGTCTTTAGGCAAAGCTCGACCCTGCGAGAACATAACCGTCAAAAACTGCTATCTCGCAAGCGGGTGCAACACTCTCCAATTCGGCTCGGAGACCATCGGGTCGTTCAAGAACATCCGTTTCGAAAACATAACGATCAGACGCGCCGGCAAAGCCGGTATAAGTATCACCTCCAACGACGGCAGCATCCTCGACGGTATCCATTACAAGGACATAAGGATGGAGAAAACCTTTGCGCCGATCTTCATCAAACTCTCCGACGTCGCCCGTGTGCCCAAAGGTACATACAAACGCGGCGCAATTCGCAACATCACATTCGAGAACATCACGGCGACCGACTGTTTCTCGTATTTCAAGAACCGCCAGATGCCCTCGGTTATCTGGGGCAAACCCGGCAGCCCCATAGAAAATATCACGTTCACAAATATTAGCATTACAGAGAAGGGGGGCCACACCGCGTCGGAGGCTTCTTTGGATCCGAAAGAAAACGACGAACGCTTCCCGCGCCACGTAGGAGCCATCCCCGCCTATGCCTGGTACCTGCGCCACGTCAGGAACGTTCGTTTCAAAGACTGCAATTTCGGATACGAAACCAACGACGACCGCCCGGCAATGGTAGTCGACGATGGAATAAATGTCACATTAGACGAATCTTATCTCCATCAAGGTTCTAATTGTGGTTCGCGGATCCTAACCCGCAACGGAGCCAGGATAATTCACGTCCAGGGCAAAGCCAATCGACGGCAATGAGGATTCCGACACTCGCATCGCCGATATCTCGCCAAAAGGCCTCCTGTTAAAGGTCGATGATGTAATCGATGTCCCAGCCCTTGTCCTTCCAGCGCTGCATCGCCCAGCACACTTCGAGGGTGTGAGGGACCCGGATTGGTAACGTAAATGTCTGTCAGTGGAGGGCGTTTATGGGCAAGTAGAATCGACCCGGGCCGATGCCCTCGGGGTATGGTTCGCCGGTGGATATCTTCCAGATGACTTTCATGCTCTCGACATCGCCGGCGGAATAGCTTTCGACATGGCCGTCGGTGTAGCCGGCGTTGAGCTTGATTTCGATGGAGGCAAGCATATCATCGATCCTGCGGCTGCGCGACCAGTAAGCCGAGGAAAGCAGTGTTCCCCGTGTGATTGAGGCGCCCTTGAGTTTTTCACAACTGCCGAAGGCGTTTCGGCTGCGGTGGTGGTCAAAGCCGAAATAGTCGCTGACGAGCAGTTTGCTTTGCGTGCGTCCGCCGTCGCCGGTGCGCGGCCCGTAAAACAGGCGAGTTCTGCCGGGCAGATACCCCGTGTAGTTCCAGTAGAAACAGTACGTGCCGCTGACGGGATCCCCAACGGGTCCCGTGTCGGGATTGTCCCACTCATCGCCGGCGTCCCAGGCGGCCTGAAGGTATCTGTACTTTGCCGGCGAACCGGTGCAGTACATGATATCGGCGTCGGGGATGTAGGGTTGCAAGTACTCACTCATGGACCGGTGCAGTCGCGGCGACCTGGCCCGGTAGCCGGTCAGCATCATCGGTTCCTGCCAGTTCCAGTTGAACCCAAACCCAATGGTAGCGACGGATTCGGGGTATCGATTGTCATTGTCAAGCGTAAACAGGACGGCGGTGTTTGTGATTTGCTTCTGGTTGGCGGAGTTGACCACACGGCGGGCCAGTCGCTTTATCCTGGCCATCGACGGCACGAGAATGGCGGACAAGAGTGAGATGACAGCGACTACTACCAGCAGTTCGATGATGGTGAATCCCCACAGGCTGCATCCGTCTTGAACAGGTTTGTACTTCCGTCGAAGAATCGTAGCCCCTCCCTGCCAGTCGTTACCCAAACATCCCTCGTCAGGCATATATTGTACCATAACACCGTCGCCTTGCAAGTATTAACAGGTCGGAATCTGTGCCCGCTGCCAAAAAAGAAGCGGTCGCACGGACAATCCGGCCCCTGCGGCCGCAAAAAAACGCCGGTCTTGTTAGATTTGTCCGCCGTTGACAATACTGATGTGTATGGGTCGAGATCGTGTTGTCGCCCCGCTGTCGTCGGTGGCGATGACCGTCAACTGATAGTCTCCAGCCGAGTAAGGCCACCACGGCAAAGACCAGCCGTCGGCTGGGTCTTCGTCTTCGTCGATCTTGACATTGTTGGCGAAGAACTCGACTTTGACCACTTCGCCGTCAGGATCCCCGGCGAAGGCGACAATCATTATCGTCTCCTGCGCATGCGGAATCTTCGCCTTGTCATAGGGCTCAACGATCTCGATGTGAGGCGTTCGATTGACCCACGGCAGATTATCCAGCCACCGGAGGGCCATGAATGCCACATCGGACAGATTGATGACTCCGTCATAGTTGGTGTCGTTGCGAAGCGGCCACTCGCTCATACTCGCAAAAGCGGTTCCACCGTATGCGCCGGCATTGAGCCTGCCGCCGTTGGGCATGGGTTCGCCGACAGGCTTGATCCTGGGATCACCTGCATCCAGGGCAATACTGTCGATCTTGTCAAGCACCCACTCATCGGTGGTTGCACAATATCGACCGCGCCGACTAAGCAGATGGTAGTCGCCGTTTTGATAGTCGGCAAACAGTGGAACATACGGTGCCATGATCATGCTCGTGAAGATGCTGTGGCGCACTTTCAAGTCGGAGGGAAAGGTATCGCCGTCTCTGTTGTTGTGAAAGATGCAGTTGCTGATATCCGGCCGGGGATCTTCCGGAACCGTCACATCATAGGTTGCTATGCCGAACTCATTATCCACAATCGTCAACTGGGTAATTGTCGGGCTGCTCTGATTGTTGAGCGATATAGCCAGGCCGCTGTTTCGAATGACGAAGTTTCTCAGCACACTCAGTGGTCCTTCCGCCGCGTGGAACGTAACAGCGTCGAGTTTGACACCCATATACTCCCCCGCCTCGATGACTGCAGCGTCGGCGGCGCTCTGCACGGCAACAGCCTTTCCACTATAGTTGATGGCTTCGGTGTAAGTGCCCGGCCAGACAAGAACGGTATCGCCGCCGGTGGCTGTCTCTATACCCTTCTGAATATGCCGCAAAGCCGTCTCTCTCGTCAGTCCGTCGTTGTCATCGCTGCCGTTGACATCGACGTGATAGATCATACCGCCCTTGCCCTTGCTTGCCTCTTCGGTATTGCCGTAGGCGCCCATGTTGACGCGGTCGCCGTTGGGTTCGGGCTCACGACCAAACCCGTCATCGGGATCGCCGGCATCAATGGAGGGGCTGTGAACGTTGTCAACCAACCATTGACCGGTTCCGGGATGGTATCGGCCCGTAACCGACTGCAAATGATAATCGAGCACACCCGTTGGTGCAAAAAGCGGATCCTCGGTGATGTTGCCCGGTCCCGGGTATACGTCTTCGATGTTCGAATAAGTAACGGGGCTGTTCGTCGCCGGATTAATTATCCGCAGTTCGGGTCCTTCGTTGTGCCAGACGATGCAGTTTTTGACCGCGATATTAACGCTGTCGGCGTAGATCCCCCCTGCCGGATCGGGGTCTATGTCAGGCGCAATCCTGTTGTGCGCGATCGTGCAGTTTTTGATAGTTACGCCACCGGACAGATCACCCGGTGCACCCGCCTGTTTCGATCCACTTTCCTGCACACCCGAGGAACCCCGTTCCAAATAGATGCCGGCACCGGTGCTTGCGACGTTGTTGAAGATGATATTGTTGTGCATGACAACATCGGCCGGTCCACCGCTGCAATATACGCCGCCGCCGGTTATGTTGCCTTCGGCGGTATTGGAGGAAATGTCACAACCGATGATCCTTACGGAACTGGAGCGTGCGTAGATGCCTCCGCCGAAGCTGTTGTAGTAACCTGAGTTGTTCCGGATAATGCAGTTTATAACATGGGCGTCGGATCCTCTGATGACACCGATGCCGCCGCCTTTGCCGCCGGATCTGCCGCTGCCTAATCCTCCGGCCTTGTTCTCCGCGATTCTGCATTTAATGATCGCAGGCGCTGCGGCCACGCATCCGATCCCGCCGCCGACTTCGGCTGCACAATCTACAATATCGCAATCGACGATCCTGGGGCTTGACATCTCACAGTAGATACCGCCGCCGACAGGGTGTTTGCCGCTGCGCTGCCACTGCTGGTTGTCCGGAGGCATATCACCATATATCCTGCCGCCTCGAATGGTAAAACCTTTCAAGACAGAACTGCTGGTCTCATCTCGGTGAAAGTAGAATCCCCTGTGTTGTACGCCGGGCTCGAAGCAATCGATGGTCACACCCTCCGTCCCCAGTCCCGTCACCGTTATCGCCTTGCCTGAGAAATCGATATCCCAATTGTCCGGTCCGGAATACGCTCCTGTCGTAAGCGGCGTGACCTCGACAACATCTCCATCATTGGCTGCGTCTATTGCCGCCTGTATTGTCTCATAGTCCTGCGGCACGCGCTGAATCGTACTGACCGGCCCGGTGAGGTGGATTTTCAGATTGTCGAGCACCGCATGGGACCCCGTAAAGGATACATAGCACGCACCCTGGTCCGATCCGATATCTATCCTGTTATGGCCCGGCTCTGCTGGAATCGGTATTGTCCAGACCTCTCCGTCGGTGGACAACGAATAAGACAGATACCCGTACAACTCCGGCATTGCCAGCACTGAGGGGGTACAGTAATCAAACTCGATAGTGCCTGCCACCGCCCGCAGTGCATGGGCAGATCCCAACGGAAAACAATAACTCAGGTGGGCCGGATCTCCCTGGTAACCCACAAACGCAAGACCCGGCACCGGTTTTCCCGAAAGGGTGGTGTAGAAAAGATACGGTTCGGCGGGTCCAAATGCGTTTTCGGGCCAGAACGTGGAATGGCTGTAACTGTCTGTCTTTGCCTTGTCCGTGCTGAAATCGTCGAGATAGTGATATACCCACCCCACGGGCTGCTTCGCAGCCACCGCGTCCAGTTCATATTCGAATGCGTCGGCAACAAATGGTTCAATACGAGTGCCCGTCAGGTGAATCGAATTGCCCTGGAGTTTGACCGTAAGGTTCGGGTCCCCGGAGTTGAAAAATTCGAGCGTCGTGCTGTCTACGACGTTGCCTGCCAGCTTTGTCATGTCAAACAGCTCATCAAGACTTGTCGTGTATAAAAATGGGCCTCCACTCAATGTCGCGTCGACCCAGTCAAATACCGCAGAACCTGCATCGAGGTCAACAGTAAGCTGCAATTCACCCGTAATCTCATACGTTTCATCGACCCCGGCGAACCCTCCGGTTTGAACGACTGTGCTTTGGTTGGGTACAAAAACATAGGTGTTCGTATCGGCGGCAATAGAAAACCCCCCGATGGCGGATACTGCAAGCAATATCGCCAATAACAGATATGTCGGTTTTGGTGGATTCATTTTTTCTGCTCCTGTGTCGGCAATCAAACGTTTTCACCTTAAATGTCAAGCAGCTCGAAAAGCCAGAAAGTGGGCGACTTCTCCATCGCGTCTGTACTGATTCGAGGCGGCACAAATGTATCGGAAACACCCTCGAGCTCCTGCAGGTAACTAAACTTCAACCGGCCCCGCACATCGCCGCATGAAATCTCTATCTCGTCGATAACATCCCTGTGCATATCCACGGTGTAGACAATTCGAGCTTTGTCATGCAACAGGACAACGTTAACTTTGCCCTTGTTGTCGCCGGGCAGCGTTTCAAAGCCGATTCGGGCGTCGGCTGCGTCGCGCCGAACAGTGTCAATCGTGTGCAATCCCATCCACGGACGCGCCAGTCCCTTCATGAACGTCCCGCCCGGATAATATGCGGCGGCGCCTTCGGCACCGACAACACAGGCGGCACCGGTCGTGTCGACATAACGTCGCCGGCCAACGTTAAGCTCAAGCCACGGCGAATGCCTGTCGCAGGTTCGATACACAAACGGGATTCGCCCTCTGCCGGATATGCGTTCGCTTCCCAGTCGGCCCTCAATCCGAAACCAGGTCCAGCCGCGTTTGTGCATGGTATCGCGGTCGTCAACGATTCTTGTCGTCTCGGGCCAGGCAAACTGGAAGTACTCCTCTTCGAGCATGTTCTCGTGACGGTCGACCCTGGATATACCCGTAACGAATCCCTGATCCTGGCTGGCAATGACAAACAGGCCTTTTCTTCTCGACGAAATGTATTCCGCCGTGCCTTTGTGCACACCGCCGCCGTGGGCCTGATCGAGAAAGCCCGTCAAATCGGGCTTGTCGGTTGGCAAACGACTCACCGACATATCCGCACAATACTTTCGATAGTTGTTGATATGTACTTTGTCGCCGGCGGCATCGTAATGGTAGTTGCCGTACTCATTTTGAAGTATGTCGCAGAAGGATTTGCCGCCCGTGGTGTGCGTCCGCATCTGTCGCAGCATTACCGGTCCGGAGGCGCCCTGTGGGAAGAAGTACAAGCATTCGTTTGCCGCCCGGCTCGATGGAATATGACTGATGACGGCCGAATCGGCGGACTTGTCGACATTTGCCCGACCCAAGTTCGAGTTGACCGCAATCGTGCCGACCGTGACGGCGCCGGCGGTCGCCAAAGCTGCCAGCGCCGTCCTGCCTGCGGCTGTTGCGGCGGCGGCAGCGCCTGTGCTGACTTTGACGGTGGCGACCGAGACGGCTATCCGGGCCGCCGCCGCTTCATTAGCGGCGGTCATTTTTCCGAACACAACCAAGGCCGTCAACAACGCCCCCTTACTCAGTCCGTTTCGCGAAAGCTGGCGAGCCAATGACTTCTTGGCGCGGTAGAACAGCATCTGTGCACCAAACTCGCTGCACTCCATCGCAGCGGCAATCTCGGCGTACGACATGTTGTCATAGCATCGCATGCTCAGGACAGCGCGATGGCGGGGCTTTATACCCTCCATGGCGGCGGCGATAATCTGACGCAGTTCTTCGCCCAGGAGTTTTTGCAGCGCCTCCTGCTTGTCCTCATCAGCCCCCCCGAAGCCGATCTGGCGGGAGTATGCGCGTTTGTGCCGACTTTCGGTGCGTCGATGCCGCTTCAGTTTATTCAGCGCAATGCCGTACAGCCATGGCCAGAACAGGTCGGCCCGTTTGAGTTTTCCCAATATGTTTATCATCTCCAGCACGCTTTCCTGGACAATATCCTGTGTAACATCCTCCCGCAGCGTCAGCCGATAGACATGGGCGCGCAACCGCACCGTCGCCAGCTCGGCAAGACGGTCAAGACACTCTCTGTCGCCAAACTGCGCCTCTTTGACTAAACGCACATAATCATTCGCATGGGCCATAAGAAACCATAATTAAGTGCCGCTCCAGACCGAAAAACCAACGGTCTTTTTTGCTCTTATCCCTATTCTACCAAAAAACATGGCAAAACAGGCAATATTTCCGGCCTGGAACCCGATCTGACCTGTTTACTTTTACGGAAAGTTTACCTCGAGGGGGTATTGCGACGCCAGGATTGCGACATCGGCAAGATCGACTTTCAAATCTCCGTTCAAGTCGGCCAGGTCATTGATATGAATAATCGGAACAAAGAAGTAATCCTCCGTCTCGCCAATCCAGTAGCCGTCCTTCGGACCGGAACCGCCGTATCCGACCAGAGGAGGCAGTATCGTTCCGTCAGATTGCGAAACTGTGGGCAGCGGCGCCGGCGCCCACGGTTTTTCAGAGATGGTGATCCGCATCCATAAGCCTGTTGCCCGGCCATCGAGCATACGCGGATGCCAACTGACAAATCCGGGCGTGCTGATTTCATGGAGACCCGCTTCCAGGCCGACCAGGGTCTGATTGCGCACGGCCCATTCGCGTGCGACCCGAGTGTTATCCGAGACATAATGCGGAAGGATGCACGGAAGCACATCGTCCCAGTCTCCATCCCGGTTGAAGTCAAACCACACGTTTACAAACAGCTTTTTAACCGGACGTCTAACACGCACGGTGTATCCGAATCTCGTCCTGCGGCAAGGCGGCATAAGCAGCGGTAGCTGCACACCGTCGTCGGCGCCGTCAAGATCAGCAATGTCTTTTGGTGGAATCAGATTATTTACCTTGTCCTGATCATAGCCGTAATCCGCCTCGATTTCCTGGCTGGCTCCGGCGCCCAGATGGACTATCTCAGGCACTTTGTGAATCGGCCCATACGGTGGCGAGCCTTTTCGATAGACCGTCGGAAAATGTCCCGGGACTATCACCGGCAGCATTCCCTGCGAGGGATATGCCGTCATATTCACACCGAAGCTGTTGCTGCTGTCCGGAGCATCCCCCAGATCGGCGGTACGATCCGGATCTTCGATCTTGACCAGGTAATCTTCAACCTCACCATCCCTGGCGGCGCCGGCATATTTGAGCCCACCGTAGGTACTGAAACGGAATCGTGCGTATGTATGCCTGTCGACTGCAATGGCGTCGGGATGCGGAGGCACCTTGAATTCCAGATCATTGGCGCCCAGCTCGACCTTCTGGCTTGCGAAAATCTGCTCGCCACGATCGTCCCAGTCGCCGTCATGATTGAAATCTATCCAGGCGTCGACATAGCCGTCCACCGAAACGAGTATCCGCACCTTGGCGGGATGTCCAGGAATCAGAGGAGTCATAAGGTCGACGCCGTCTTCGTCATCGGCATCGGTCGTATCGTCGCCATCGGCGAGAATAGCAGGCAGTCCGTCGGGTTCGGCATCGATATGCACAACGTCAGTGTACGGATCTCCCAGATGAATCCCCGGCCGAATGATGTGCCTTGCCCCGTTACGGCTCAGTGTGGTCGGATAGGAATTGCAGCGGACAACCGTCGGATCGTCGCATCGCAGCTCGGGTGCATCGCCGAAATCAAACAACGGCTGGGGTTCTTCAATTGTTACGACGTAATCTTCCACCTCTCCATCCTCGGCGAGACCGCGATATCCAAGACCGGCGTTTTCTTCAGAAGTAGTGTACCGGAAGCGGGCATAGGTCCTCTTGTTTGCTGAGACAGCCGAAGAATTGCCAACGGCAAACTCCAGGTAGTTGACGCCGGCGGCGATTTTTTTCGCCGTGAAGATCTGTTCTCCGGCATCATCCCAGTCCTTGTCGGCATTAAAGTCAATCCACGCATTGATGAAACCGTCCCTGGACGCTATTATCCTCACCTTCGCCATGTTGCCCGGTATAAGCGGGCCGGCAAAACAGACTCCGTCTTCGTCGTCCAGATCGTTGGTATCGTCTCCGTCAGCGCCGGTGGATGGTTGCCCGTCGCGCTCGCCGTCAATATAGCGTCCCAATCGCACGCACGGATTGATCTTGTGTCTGGCGCCGTTATTCAACAGGATTGTCGGATACCCGCCGGGTGCAAAATCGCCGTCCGGGGTATCCCCGAAATCCAGTTGCGGCGTGGGATCAGGATTGATCCAGACGAGATGGTCTTCGACTTCGCCGTCTTTGGCCAGGCCAAAATAGTTCAATTGGCCGGTCGTACTCAAACGAAATCGAGAATACGTCTCTTTGGGACCGGTGTCGTTGTTAGTAAAGGGAACCTTAAATTCAAGCGTGTTCTTGCCGATTTGAACCTTTTCGCTGAAGAAGATTCGTTCCCCTCTGTCGTCCCAGTCTCCGTCGGAATTAAAATCAATCCAGGCATCCAGGTATCCGTCTATCGACGACCACACGTCAACGACGGCCGTCGTACCGGGTGTAACAGACTTCGGCAGAATCACACCCTGTTCATCATCGAATTCGTTATTGTCGTCTCCGTCGGAACCGATTGTGGGTTGTCCATCTTTTTCGGAATCAATCTGCGGGTAATCCAAGGCCGGGTTTCCGAGGAAAATCCCCTGGTTCACCACATGACGAGCCCCGTTTCGATCCAGTGTGGTTGGGTAGGCGTGACATCGCGTTGAAGCATCTTCGCATCGATTCTCCGGGGCGTCGCCAAAGTCTAACGGAATCGGCTGGACATTTCGCCCGTTAATCACAAATGCCATATCAATTTGCTCATATTCGGGAATTGCCACCGCATCCCAACTGTTGTCGGCAGAATTCATCGGCCAGTACATCCACACTGCCGGTTTTCGGAAATGTTGAAGCGAAGTCTTCCAGCCCACTTCCGGTTGAATGACACCCGCCTCATACAGCGGCATATACCCCCGGATCGCCAGCCAGTAGATCGTGCCCTCGGCCTGCACAAAGGGTTCCTCTATCTCGGTGATATTGACCTGGGCATATTTTGTGTGGTTGTTCGGAATGACCTTTTGGGCTTCTATGGGATCACATTGGCAAAGCCAGCCCTGCTCTGACGGCTCTTCGTACTTCAAGGCGACTGCGCCTTTCTTGTAGCGCCACAGGGCCCGACCCGGCCGGCCGTCGGCATCTTCATGGATTGAAATATGCCATGCCGGCACCTCCCGGACAATATCGTTCTTCCAGGAAACCCAGAAGTGAATCTCGGTAATCGGCCCGGTTGCACCGCACTGGAAGTCGTCGGCCACCGCCATCGGACGCAGGCACACATCCCACCCCTGCGGGTCCGGAAGTTGGGGATAATGCATCTTGTGCCCATCGTCGGGGTCCCAATGGGCAAGACCAACTTGTCCCAGGCTGACTGACACAATAACGATGAGTAGAATGGTTTTTACTTTCTGCATTTTATTGTCCTCCAAAGGAAAAGATTAATCAAACTGACATGAATACAGGTGCGATACACTCCGTTGTGTATCTCGCCCTGAGGCGCCTGATCTGTTATGCTAATGTTTCCCGAATATAATCTTACAGAATCATACTGTCTGTAGTTAAGTGCCAGATCAAACGACCAACCTAACGGTAAAACTTTTTATTTATGCCATTTTTGTGAAAATACCGGCTCATCCGGTTAATACTGTTTCGTTGAGATTTGGGTTTCGGTCTTCCCAGTTGCCTCCTCCTGAAGGAAATCCACCATAAATGGCCACACCATTGACAAGTTGGAAAGTGGCATCTCGGTCGTAAGGCGTTTGGCCTCCGCCCTGTTCGGTTATTTACAGTCTGTGTGCAGCCAGTAGGCTGAAAACGCCGCCAGGTCCAGGATGTCCACTGTTTCATCGTAATAGCGTTCGGGGGCTATGTCGGCCGAGAGGCTGCCCGAGGTGCTGAACCATTGTGAAGCCAGGATCGCAAAGTCTTCCATGTCCACCGTGCCGTTGCCGCTGATGTCGGCGCCGTTGCACTTTGGCAGTTTGCCGCCCGTCCAGGTGATCGACATCGGAAGCACTATCGTCTCGCCGGTGGCGTCGTTAAACTCCTCTGCGTCCACAGGCCCTGCAGTACCGAGGGGGATCCTGGCTAATATCGCAGTTGTATAGATGCCCCGTTGTTCGATCTCCGGCGGCAACTCCGTCAGGTTGGTATCAAACTTTGGCGCCGTGAAACCTGTCGCGTAGACCGTGCCGTCGTCAGGGTTCTCGGCCATCGCGGTAATTGTCGCAATATAAGAACCGCCGGCACAGAGTGCCGGGAAGGCGTCGCAGACGTTGGGATCGGGGCAATTGACCGTTATAACCTCGTCAAGAGCGAGATCGGGGTCGTTGTTGCCCTGGCGGACTATTGAGAAACGATAGACCTCGGTTGCCAGATCAGCCGATTCATTTGCACACGATGTAAGATACAATTTCTCTTCGTTCGACGACACCAACATTACTGCGGGGTTGGCCATATTGAACCGGCTCAGCGAGATGCGCGTTTCGGAAAAATTGCCAAGCTGTTCATCATACATGAGAACCCATTTGTTGTCGGTGTAGCCGTGTGCGCTGAGGATATAGAGATTGCCGTCGGAGTCGACCTCAATTTCGCTGAGATGCTGTACATCCGGTTCGAGCAGTACGGTACCGCTGCTCTCTGATGTAATAGTGACGGTCGGGTCGGTATTGGGGTCCATTCCATAAATCATTTCGACGGTATAGTTGGGATCGTTTAAGTTGCCTGAAAGGACAAGTTTGGCGGCGGCCTTATACGGTCTTGCTCCCGGCTTGGGCGTTACAAGGACGGGCAACACATAGACAACGTTAGAGTCGTTTGGGTTAAACGCTGCATCAAGGAGCGGAACACCCTGGCTGCCGGCGTATCCAACCGAAACGGCGCCGCTTCCATATGCAACTTGTTTCGGTCCGAAGACAACGGATCCTGTGGATTGATGCACCAGGGCGCCGTTGCCCCGAATCTGGTACAACTCACCATCGCCATCGGCAATACCCTTGCCTTCGGCATCTGCAAGAGTCGCTTCGATCACGGCGCCGTCAGATTCAGTGCTGTAGAGATAATTCTCGGGCACCAACAC
>JAGHBX010000559.1 GCA_021160785.1 Planctomycetota bacterium
GCGTTGATATGCCCGTGCCCCCCACAGAGGGTTTGCTCGAATTTGGGGGCCGATTTGCTGCCTACGCCAGGGTCATCAGGGTGGATTCACGGCTGGATGGCGTTGGCAACCTCAGCGCCGGGCCTGTCCGGAGAATAGCCCTTGAGTTCTGCCAGTCTCCCAAACTCCGCGTCTGACCGCCAAAGGCCTGTCTCCGGCGGCAGTTTGCAGCGGGCGAGCAAATATCCGCTGAGCCTTGACTTTTTCGATGAATTCGGGTAGTGTGAAGTGTATGGGGCGTATTCTATTTCTCATTTTAGTTTTAGCAAGCGTTTGTCTTGTCAGCTTTTGCGGATGCCAAAAAGCAGAGCAGTCGCCTGCCCGAGCGTCGGTTGACGGCATCAAACTGAAGGATCTCGAGCCTGTCGACCCCGGCAATCTGCCACCGCAGATACGCTTTAGAATATTCAGATTTGAAGTGCATACCGATTGGATATCGAGCCTGCAACAGGGTTTTTCGCAATTCGACACGACACAGTTGAACTTTGCACAGTTGCCCGCCTTTCAAGCCAACGGCTTCCTGGTCGGTTTCGGCACAAATGAGCACATGGGCGGACTCTCCATCCTGCTCGAAAAGATACAGGCAAGAAGAAAGGAAACCCGCAACCTCCTTGTCTATGACGATGCAGGCGATGACATTTCCGTGGCAATGCTCAATTCGAAGAAAGAGGTCTCCTGGAAAGTTGCCGATGGCAAAGTCTCCAAAGATGTTTTTTCGCCTGGACGGTTCTCATGGATGCTTAAGGCCGCACCCGTGCCGGATATCCGCGGTGTTGCACAGGTCCGGATGCTGCCGGTCTACAGGATGGGCACCGACGGTTTTCTTACATACCTGGCGCGCATGCGCAGCTACACACCCTTTGACTTCGGCGCCTTCGATGTGAGGATGAATCCAGGCGACTTTGTGCTGTTAGGCTCATTAGGCGAACCCGAAGCCCCGGCCAAACCCGCCGCAGACGACCAGCCCGAAGCCGCCGAGGCGGATAAAAAACCGCCGGACTTAACGCTCAATCGCCTGCTCTTTTATCCGCCCGAAAAGCCCTGGGCCATCAATCTCTATCTCGTCCTGTGTACGGGGGTGGGTGATTGACCGGCAAGGCGGCGGAAAACAGGACAAGGCCCGTCGTCGCGGTAACCAGGGTCGTCGATTATCGCGATGAAGATATCCTCGACGCTGTCTCGCGGCAATTCGAATTGCTCGGAGGCCTTGGACAGTTCGTTCGCCCCGGCGATCGCGTGCTGCTCAAGCCCAACTTCATTGTCCCTCGCCGTCGCGCCGTCGCCGCCCAGACCGACCCGGCCGTTATATTAGCGGTTGCCCGACTCGTAAAGGATTTCGGCGCAAAACCCTTCGTTGCCGACTCGCCGGCATGGGGCAGTATCGAGTCATGCCTGCGGGCTTTGGAATTAGCTGAGCCGCTGAGAAAGCTCGGCGTGCCCTTTGGCCCGCTCAACAGACCCAAACGCCTTCGCATTGACGGCTCGCTGGTCAGCATCAGCAAAGTTGCTCTCGAAGCCGACAAGATCATCAACCTGCCAAAGTTCAAGGCCCATCAGCAGCTTGGCGCTACCTTCGCGGTGAAGAACATGTTCGGCTGTGTCTGCGGCAAACGCAAGGCCTACTGGCATTTTGCACGTGGCAAATCCCACGATGCATTTTGTACGATGCTTATCGAAATCTACAAACGTCTCGGCCCGGTTGTGTCGATCATCGACGGCGTTGTCGCAATGGAGGGCCAGGGTCCCATCAGTGGAAACGCCCGGCCATTGGGCTTTCTTGTCGGCGGCGTCGACCCCGTCGCCTGCGAAATCGTCTGCTGCGATTTGATAGACCTCGACAGCGATCAGCTCCCGATCATAAAAACCGCACAAAAAAAAGGTTTTGGCTGTTCCGATCTTAGCCGAATACATATTGTTGGCGATGATTATGCCGATTCCAGATGCAGCGATTTTTGCTTCGCCCGCCTGACGCCGCTGGATTTCTCGCTGCTGCGAGTCTGCAAGAGCATTTGCAAACAACTTCTTTTTTTGATAAAATCTGCGTTTACTCGTTAAGGCGACCAATCGCCTGGAAGGAGCGAGAAATGAGAAGAATCGTCTTTGTATTGATGCTTTTCGTGTGTGTCTTTGCCGTATGCGCCCGTGCCCAGACCGAACCGGTTTCGGAAAAAGGCCGCGCCGCCGGTAAACAACCCCTCAGTGTTAACGGCGTATTCCCCAACTTAACGGTCTTTGCGCCGGGCGTTGGAAGCGATTCCGAAGCGGGCATCGGTGCGTTGATCCCGTGGGCGGACAAGCTCTGGGCGGTCGGCTATGTCGCACATATCCGCGGCGAGGGTCTGGGGCTGTATGAAATCAGCGAAGACATGACCATGCGAAAACATCCCGCCTCGGTTACAGGGACGTTTACGAATCGCATGGTGCACTGGGCGAGCAAACAGGCGTTCATCGGGCCGCACGCAATCGACGAGAAGGGCAATGTCCGCACTATAGAAGCACTCAAGAAATACCGGCTCACTTCCACGATCAAGCATCTGACCGACCCGAAAAACAAAGTCTATATGCTTGGAATGGAAGGGCGGTTCTGGGAGCTTGACGTGCATACGTTGGAAGCGAAGCTGCTTTTTAATCTCGTCAAGGAACTGGATATAACCAACGCCAAAGAGCATTTCAAGAGCGCCTATACTGCACAAGGGCGCGTGGTTGTGGCAAACAACACTTACGACGAAAAAGAATTCCTGGGCCAGCGAGACGCGGGGCGATTGGCCGAGTGGGATGGAAAGAAATGGACGATCATCGAACGCAATCCCTTCGTTGAAGTACACGGCAGCGCCGCCGGCGGTTCCTACGGCGGAAATACTATCTACGCGACCGGCTGGACGAAGTCTTCGGTGGTTCTGCGTGCTTGCATCGACGGCAAGTGGCGGCGATACCTTCTTCCCAAGGGCTCACACTCATGGGACCACGCCTGGAATACCGAGTGGATGCGAATCCGCCACGCCGTTACCGAGCGACTGCTCATGGATGTCCACGGCATATTCTATGAACTGCCCGCCCTTTCCTACGACGGCCATATCTGGGGCATCAAACCCATCTGCAGCCACCTTCGCGTCGTACCCGATTTCTGCTACTGGCGGGGCATGTTCGTGATGGCTTCGGACCAGATCGACCACGACCAGGGCCAACCGCAGTCCGGCCTGTGGTTCGGCAATATCGACGACCTCTACAAGATGGGCAAGCCCACCGGCTGGGGCGGACCGTGGTGGGAAACCAAAGTCAAGGCGAATCAGCCATCCGATCCGTTTCTTATGACAGGATTCGACAAGAAGGTCGTGCATCTGACTCACAACCTGAACGCCACGGTAATGTTTACCATTGAAGTTGACTTCTTAGGCAACGGAACATGGAAAGAGTACGACAGGATTGCCGTACATTCAAGCGGCTACGGACACCATGAATTTCCTGACGGTTTCTCCGCCCACTGGGTCCGCGTCAAGACCAGCAACGACTGCACGGCGACGGCGTATTTCTTCTACAATTAACCGGACCCCTCCGCTGGCCGGATCATGCCCCGATAAGCGACTTGACAGTCGGCCAGAGCAGTTTTGCCTGCCATTGCATCATGGGCCCGCAATCCGCCAACTGGGCGATTGTCGCGGGCCGTTTCCGTGCGATCACGGCAATTGTCGCACGCGCCGCAATCACAAACGGCTCGATCCCCAGCCCTTCTGCGATCTGCCGGCATTTGTCTCTGAGCACATCGGCAAGCTCTTTGTCGGCCGAACTCCACCGGGGCGCCCGGACCGTCTTCAAAGGCCCCGGCCACGACGATTCCGGCATGGCTTGAGCCTGGGCGATCGCTTTTTCAATCCTTGCAAACCGACGGTGCGTACAGTGGCGCGGCAGCCTGGGACCTTTGTTCAATGAGGCACCGGGGTGGCTTTGAGCCCACAGCGCCAGATGGATGAGTTGCTGATTGCCCAGTATCTTAAACGGCGGTCGATCCGCCTTGCGGGCTTCGTGGTCGCGCCACCGCCAAAGCTGCCGCACAAAAGCAAGCTGCCGCTTCGTCAGTTCCCGGGCGCCCTTGATCCGCCACTGCCTGTCCTTGTCGGGCGGTTCCTTTTCGACCGCCGCCGCCTTCGCCATCCATTGGCAGCTTTCCTTGTGCCACTGTGTTCGGCCGAGTTCCTTCAGCCTGGCGCTTAGGCAATCGGCTAATTCGGCCAGGTGCAGCACATCGTCGCCGGCATAGGCGAGCATCTTTTCGCTCAAAGGCCGATGCGACCAGTCGGCCTTTTGCTGTCCTTTGACCATGCTCACCGCCAAAACCTCATCGAGCATCGCCGCCAACCCGAACTGCCGACAGCCCAGTATCTGGGCAGCCAACATCGTATCGAAAACCCCGCCGCGCGGCTCGAATCCGAACGACGACCGCATCATCCTGAGATCATAGCCCCCGTCGTGGAAGATCACGGTGGTATCGGCTAATACATCCAGGAATGCCGAAAGCTCAAGGCCCGCCAGCGGATCGACGAGATAAATGTCCCGGGCGACGGCAACCTGGATGAGACAGACCTTTTCAAAAAAATGGTGAAAGCTGTCCGCCTCGATATCCACGGCGACACGACGGGCCTTTTTTATTCGGCCTACCAGCCCATCCAGATTCATCTGGGTGTTGATATATTGATATTTCTGCAAATGCGAACTCAAAACAAATAGACAAACCTTACCGCTCCTGGGCTGTCAACTCCACAACCCCGTCCATCATATCACCTCTGCACCTGATGGTCAATGTACATTATCTGCTGCCGCAAAAATCGACGATATTATCGGCCAGGAGTTGCAGCACATCGAAATGCTTACACTGAAACAGTAAACACGGCCGCCCACACCCCGACTCGTTACAGGCCATACAACTTCCCCAGGGTCGCCACGCCTCACAAAGCATACGAACATTAAACACCAAACGTCCGTATAAAGCTTTGAGTACACCTTACGCAGATTCAGTGTCGCTGTAATGCATGGCAGCTTATGCAGGAGGCATTGGAATGACTCGGTTTGAAGTGGAAGAGATTGCCAATCACGTCGTTGAAGTGGAGCAACTGCTGGACGAGTGGGCTCTGAGCACACAGGAGATGGAACTGGAACTCGCCGAACTCCAGCGAATGGTCGGTTGGCTCGACAAGGCCATGAGCCAAAGCTGCTCCAATGATGAACAGGGGACATTGCTGTCCCGACTCGAACAGCAGATATGCGTGTGCACGGAGTCTATCAGAAAACGACTGTCTGTCAGATGGTGAACCGTCGCCGACCTTCAACGACACGATGCAGCGGTGGGCTAAGAGCCGCCATACCAACCCCCGCCTAACCGCCACAATTTTGTCGTGCCCCTCGTCCAATCCGGTCCTTTCTTCAGGGTTGAATCCGCAGGCGAAATGACTATAATATGTTGATTCGCGGTCCGGTCGCCGGCGACTGCGATAGTGTGGTAAACCGCTTTTTTTGCATGGAAATGACGAATCGCATTGGGCAAAGAGATAAACATATTGGGCATTGAGACCAGTTGCGACGAAACCGCCGCCGCTGTTGTCGCCGACGGCAGGAATATAAAATCCTCCGTTGTCGCCTCCCAGGTCCAACTGCATGAGAAATTCGGCGGCGTCGTGCCTGAAATCGCCTCCCGCGCACACATCGAAAAGATCCTGCCGGTGATATCGGCGGCCGTCAGCGAGGCGGGTCTGCAAAAAAGCGATATCGACGCGATTGCCGTCGCCAATCAGCCCGGCCTGGTCGTGGCGCTGATTGTCGGCGTAACCGCTGCAAAGACCCTGGCTTTCATCTGGGAGAAGCCGCTGGTCGCCGTAAACCATGTCCATGCCCACCTCCAGTCGGCAATGTTAGCCGAAGATAATCTCCAACTGCCCGCCGTCGCCCTGATCGTCTCCGGCGGCCATACCAATATCTACCAGTGCACATCACCTCTCGACTTGACGCTTCTCGGTTCGACCATCGACGATGCCGCCGGCGAGGCCTTCGACAAAGTCGCCACGATTCTGCGATTGCCGTATCCCGGCGGACCGGCCATCGAAAAAATCGCAAAGCAGGGCAACGCCGGGGCGATCGATTTTCCGCGTTCGATGCTCGACCGCGAATCGCTTGATTTTTCGTTTAGCGGAGTCAAGACGGCTGTGCTTTATTACTGTCGCGGCCAGGACATGAAAGGCGCCGACCGCGTCGCATCCATGACCGAACAGGAGATCGCCGACATAGCCGCGTCATTCCAGACGGCGGTTGTCTATGTCCTCGTCGAAAAAACAAAAAGAGCCGCCAACCGGACAAATGCAAAAACGGTTTTGTTAGGCGGTGGCGTCGCGGCAAATTCGGTGCTGCGAGAGGCGCTGTTACAGATGTGCCAACAGACTAAACGGCGACTGCTTGTCGCGCCGAAACCGCTGTGTACGGACAACGCCGCGATGGTGGCGTCTTTGGCCTATTACAAATACATTGCAGGCGACTTCGCCGACCTTTCATTAGAAGCCAAAGCAACCTCATAGTGAGCGCGGTGGGCTAAGAGCCCATCCTACGGTAGAAAACAGGGAGCTAATAAGGATGTCAAAGGATACCAAACAACTTTACGCCCAAAGAATGAAACGCTATACGGCCGCCATGCGCAACGAAAAGCCCGACATGATTCCCATCAGGCCGTTCGTTGCCGAGTTCACCGCGGTGTATGCGGGCTTCAATTGTCAGCAGGTTACGCACGATTATAACCTGGCGTTCGAGGCGGCGATCAAATGCGCCAGGGACTTCGACTGGGATGCGGTCGTTGCGAATATGGTTTATGTGTGGACGGGACTGACCGAACAGCAGGGGACGAAGTATTACGCGGTTCCGGGTATCGACCTGGATGTCGATACGGGTTTCCAATATCGCGAGCCGCCCGAGGAAGAGGCCTTTATGCAGCCCGCCGAATACGACGCGTTAATCGAGGACCCGACGGGGTTTCTGTTCAATGTGTGGCTGCCGCGTGTAAGCCGCGATGTTGTCGCTCCGGGCGAGCCTAACACGTTTCATAATAATGTGGCGTTCCTCAAGGGCGGCATCGCAATGCTGAACTACTTTAACGCATTCGGCCCGCAGATCGGGCGATTGACCAACGAATGCGGAACCGTTTCTGCGATTGCCGGTATACTCAAGGCACCGCTGGATATCCTGGGCGACAAGCTTCGCGGTTATGTGGGGCTGTGTCATGATTTGTTGGAGAGGCCTGATAAGGTTATGGCAGCCTGTGAGGCGCTTATGCCGCATCTTACTCATGTTGCGCTATCGGGTGCGGACCCGGACAAGAATGTGCCCATAACTATATGGATGCATCGCGGGTGCGTGCCGTTCATATCGCATGAGCATTTCAAGGATATATACTGGGCCACACTGAAACCCATCATCCAGGAGATAAACAGCCACGGCCACCAGGTGCTGTTCTATGCCGAGGGAAACTGGGACCACCATCTCGATTCGTTTGCCGAACTCCCCGACGGCGGCATTATTTATCATGTGGACACCGGAGATATTTTCAAAGTTCACAAAAAGTTAGGACACAAGTTCTGCCTGTCGGGCGGTGTGCCCAACTATCTGCTCAGCTACGGCACGCCGGATGAAGTCAGGGACGTCTGCAGGAAGATCATTGACGGTGTCGCAAAAGACGGCGGATACATCATGGACGCAAGCGCAATAATCCAGAACGATGCGAAGGTGGAAAATATAAAAGCCATGACCGACTTTACACGCGAATATGGTGCGTATTAAGAACCGGTCCCGCCGTAGGGTGGGCTCTTAGCCCACCGAAAAACTACAAAACCAGGAGAACATGTAAATGTCAAAAGAACAGGAAATCGAAAGAAAGCCCGGTGTCTGTGTACCGTGGCAGGAGAAGATGAAGGACCTGCCCAAGATTCGAGGAGACGCCGATCTTGTCAAGAAAATCTGGGAAGACAACGACACATGGGGATATGTGTATATCTGGCAGTGCCTGTTGTCGTTTTAGATTGCCGGTGGGCTAAGAGCCCACCCTACAACTGTTGTCGTTCTAATGTTAATGGAGGAATATAAAATGAAGTCGAACAGGATTTCCCGTCGGACATTTGTGCGCACCAGCGCAGCCCTGGCTGCCGTTCCTTGCTTTGTGCCGGCATCGGTATTGGGCGCAGGCGCCGCCGTTTCGCCGAGCGAAAAGATCACCGTAGGCCTTATCGGGGTGGGCGGTCATGGAACGGGCATGAATCTGCGGTCGTACTTAGGTCAGCCCGATGCGAAAGTGTTGGCTGTCTGCGATGTGGACGGCAACAATCTCAAGCGTGCCGAGAAGATGGTCAACGACAAGTACGGCAACACCAACTGCGCGACGACCAAGGATTTTCGCGAGATCCTCGCCCGTAAGGATATCGACGCGGTGATGATCTCGACGCCTGATCACTGGCATGTGCTGATGAGCGTTATGGCCGCAAAGGCGGGCAAGGACGTGCAGTGCGAAAAGCCCACACTGACGATTGACGAGGGCAAGAAGCTCGTCAAAACGATTCGCCGGTACGGACGTGTTTTTCAGACGTCGACGGAGGACCGTTCCGTGGCGGTGTATCACCGCATGGCCGAGTTAGTGCGCAACGGCCGAATCGGCAAACTCAAAAAGATTGAGGTGATCCTCCCCAAGCAGCCTAACAAGCCCGGCGATCCGACGCCGCAGCCCGTACCAAAGGAATTAGACTGGGACATGTGGCTTGGACCGGCGCCCTACGCGCCTTATACAAAGGACCGGGTGCATTTTAATTTCCGCTGGATATGGGATTACTCCGGCGGAATTATCTGCGACTGGGGTACGCATCTGTTTGACACCGCCCAGTGGGCCAATAACACCGAACGCAGCGGCCCGGTGGAAATCGAAGGGACCGGGACGTACTGGGAAGGAGGGTTGTACAATACCGTCAAGGAATACGACGTTACCTATCGGTACGCCAACGGCGTCGTGATGACCTGCAAGCCGGGCAACCCGAGCATAAAGTTTATCGGCGCCGAAGGCTGGGTGGGCAACCGCGGCTGGCGGGCGAAGCTGGAAGCCGGTTCGAAAGAGATACTCGATTCGGTGATCGAGCCCGACGAGATACATCTGTATACCAACCCGGCGGGCGAACACCGCGAC